>JAHDHI010000094.1 GCA_020631395.1 Bizionia sp. | reverse complement strand
CAGGCTTGTTATTGCTGGAATTACAGGATTATGATAAATAACGGATAATCAAAAATATTTTATTGATAGATATTCATAAAAACTACTTTTAGTATGATGAAATACAAATTGAAACGACATAAAAAAGCCTCAAAACAGAAAGTAGTTTTGAGGCTTTTTATTATATTTTATGTTTTGCTTTCTATTCTTGAGCATCAACAAAGGCATCCATTACAGCATCGCTAACTCCCATGTTACTGAATCCACCATCGTTATATAAGTTTTGCAATGTCACGCGCTTTGTTAAATCGCTAAACAATGTTACCGTATAGTTGGCACAGTCCAACGCTGTAGCATTTCCCAATGGGGACATCTTGTCTGCGTAAGAGATAAATCCATCGAAGCCTTTCACTCCTTGTCCAGCTGTGGTTGGTGTTGGTGATTGGGATATCGTATTTACTCTTACCTTCTTGTCTCTTCCAAAGAAATACCCGAAACTACGTGCTATGCTCTCCAAATAGGCTTTGTTGTCCGCCATGTCGTTATAATCTGGAAAGACACGTTGGGCCGCCATATACGTCAAGGCTACGACACTTCCCCACTCGTTCATTGCATCTGCCTTGTATAGCGTCTGCATTACTTTATGAAAGGACATTGCAGAAACATCAGTTCCTTTTTGCGTCCAATCGTATTTTTGATCTGTGTATGATCTTCCTTTACGAACGTTTACAGACATTCCGATGGAATGCAAAACAAAATCTATTTTACCCCCCAGTATTTCCATAGACTTCTCAACTAGGTTTTGTAGATCTTCTTCAGAAGTTGCATCTGCTGGGATGATTTGCGAACCTGTCTTTTCAGCAAGCTCGTTTATTTGCCCCATTCTCATTGCTATCGGTGCATTCGTCAATACAAATTCCCCACCTTCTTCGTGAACGCGTTCTGCTGTTTTCCATGCTATGGAATTGGCATCCAATGCTCCAAAGATGATTCCTTTTTTTCCTTTCAGTAAATTATATGACATATTATGTTATATTTAATTGATAAGTATATGGTTTGTTTCTTATTGCTAATTTATAGGGCTCAAAGTTATAAAACTTTAAACTTTTATACTTCTATCTTCTACTTTTTTAGTTTAATAATTGCTTGGCGTGAGCAATCGCTGAACTGGAGAGATCCACTCCTCCAAGCATTTGTGCTATTTCCACCACACGCTCATCGTGATTTAACCTTATAAGGTTTGTAGCTGTTATCTCATCGACATCTTCTTTGTAGACTTTGAAATGAGTATGTCCTTTTGCTGCTACTTGTGGTAAGTGCGTAATGCTGAATACTTGCATCGTGGTACTCATTTGAGCCATGATGTCTCCCATTTTATTTGAAACTTCTCCAGAGACTCCTGTATCTATTTCATCGAACATTATGGTTGGCAAGTTAATGTATTGTGTCAAGATGGATTTAATGGCAAGCATGATTCGGGACAATTCTCCTCCGGACGCCGCTTTTTTAAGGGGGTTGAATTGCCCTCCTCTATTGGCAGAAAACAAGAAGGACAATTCCTCCTTTCCATTGTTGAAATATTCGTCTCCTAGCCTCAAGCTAATGTCGAATTGTGCATTTGGCATTCCCAAGCTAGACAATATTTGCTCTAATTCTCTTTTTAGCTTTGGTATGGCCGCAGATCTTTTTTTATGTATTTTGCCAGCTATCATATCCAATTTGGATTGTATTGCTCTTATTTCTGTTTCTTTTTTCTGAATGTTTCCTTCTATGTTTTCTGCATCAGACACTTTTACAGAAAGAGACTCTCTTATTTCTATTAGGGCAACAACATCGTTTACGACATGCTTTTGCATCAAATTGTTAAGTGTGGCCAATTTACCGCTTACTTCTTCCAATCTTTTGGGATCTGCATCCAAATTGCCTTGAAAACCTTCAAGCTCTCCGAACACATCATCCAACTCTATCAAGCTGCTGTTTACACGGTTGAAGACTTCAACGTATTTAGTTGAAAAACTGGAGATGGCTTGCAACGTATTCTTCAATTCCGTCAAGGTATTCAAGACTCCTATTTGTTCTTCGTCCAACAATTGTGTAGCAATCTTTAGTTTTTCCTGAAGCATTTCGACATTATTCAATGTTTCATACTCTTCCTCCAGTGCTTCAAGTTCTTTTTCCTTTAAATTAGCTTCGACAAGTTCCTTTAACAAAAAGGAATTGTAATCGTGTTCCTTGATGGCTTCAGCTTGAAATGCAACTAATTTTCCCAGCTCCTTCTTTTGGGCTTTGTATATTGAGAGTTGCCCCTCGTAGTCTTCCAATGCATTTTTGTTCTCTGCCAATGCATCTATTATTTGGAACTGAAAACCGTCATCTACCAATTGAAGTGTTTCGTGTTGTGAATGTATGTCTATCAAGTGCTCTCCAAGCAATTGCAAATTGCTTAAATTAACTGGAGAATCATTGACGAATGCTCTGGATTTCCCAGATGGAAGTATTTCTCTTCTTATGATGGTATGTGGCTCAAAATCGATGCCGTTTTTTTCGTATAGCGATTCCAAATTATAATTTGTAACATCGAATACTGCTTCTATGATGCATTTGCCACTTTTGTCTCGCAAACTGCTCAAATCTGCCCTTTTCCCCAATATGAGAGACAATCCTCCCAACAAAATAGATTTTCCTGCTCCAGTTTCACCAGTTATTATGGTAAAACCTGTATTGAAATCTACTTGAAGGTGATCTATTAAAGCATAGTTTTTTATGGATAGTGAGGTTAGCATTGTTTAAATCGAAAAAGTAAAAGTTATATGTTTTCTTCTTTGGTTCGAAGAGGATATTGAAACTACAAGGCTTAAAACTTGATGCTTCTCCATTTGCTGGAATATGTTGGTGCCACTTTATTCAACACGTCTACCATATTCGAAATGTCGACACTTGGCCCTCCTGAGAAAATACTTTCTATTTCATCTGCTTTTGCATCAAAGAACACTCGTGCCAAATATGAATTTGGTCTTCTGCTGTTCATCTTCTTAAAATACCCCAAAGCTTCTGCAATTTGACTTTTGCCTGCCTTGATGTCTTCGCTCATCGCATCCAAGCCTAATCTGTGATATTTATACATTACAGTTCTAAACTCCTTGTATGTTGGAGATAGTATGTTATCTATCAATGCGAATCTACTTTGCAGGCCATCTTCCAACTTCCAACCTTTAAATTTTTCTTGTTGAGAGTAATTGGCTATTTTTTGAGCTTGCACGAAATACGGCGTCCCTCCATTTTCAGAAAACGATTCCGCATCCATCCCCAAAATCATATATACGTGAAACGACAATACGGATACCAGATTGGATTCGAATTGGTTTTCATTGTATATCAAATTCTGAAACTCCAAGTATTTAAAATTGAAATCCTTGTCGTTTATATTGTACGTTGGTGTACTATATGTAGAACCGTAAACTGGTCTTGAAGATTGTATTTGGATTGATGCTTTAAAATTTTCTCCTGAGTATTCGGTTACATTTATTACGATGTTGCAATCTATTCGTTCTTGTGGCTCTACATTTTTTTTGGTCCATTTTGTCTTCGAGACAAACTCGGTCAATTGATTTTCCAATGTCTTGAAAATCTGCAAGTTCTCGTTTCCTGTTAATAGTGCATTGACTACGACGTTACTATTTAGCTCTTGAGAAAGGCCGACTGTACTTAGGCACAACAATAAAAAGGTTAAAATACTACGCATCTAGTTTTGTTATTATTTCACTCATTAGGTCTTTGGCCACATCTGCCTTGGATTTCAATGAATAAGCGGTTACGTTATCTTTATTATCAATAATAGTTACTTTGTTGGTTTCTCCTTTAAAACCTGCACCTTTATCTCTTAACGAATTTAATACAATTAAATCTAAATTCTTCTTTTTTAGTTTTCCTTTTGCATATTCCAATTCGTTGTTGGTCTCCAAAGCAAAACCTACCAATAGTTGTTGTTTTTTAATGACACCCAAAGAAGCTAAGATGTCTTTTGTTTTTTCCAACTCTAAGGTTAACGTTGTTTCCTGCTTTTTTATTTTCTGATCGGCAATTTCTTTTGGTCTATAATCTGCAACCGCTGCCGAAAGAATGGCCACATCGACCGTATTGAAATATTTATGAGCTGCATCGTACATGTCTTGAGCACTAATGACAGGTATGACCTCTATGAGTGCATATGAGACCTTTTGATATGTTGGCCCGGTAATTAAAATAACTTCTGCTCCCAGATTGGCTGCTTCCTTTGCAATCTCGAACCCCATCTTTCCACTGGAATGGTTTCCTATGAATCTTACAGGATCTATGGCTTCATATGTTGGACCAGCTGTTATCATCACCTTTTTACCTTTAAGTGGTAGCTTGCCCAAAATGTCCTTTTCCATAAAAGAGACTATGTCTTCGGGCTCTGCCAAGCGCCCTTGTCCTACCAAACCGCTTGCCAATTCGCCAGAAGTGGCAGGTATCATGACATTACCAAAACTTTCAAGTGTCTTGAATGTGTTGGCTGTAGATGGATGCTTGTACATGTCCAAGTCCATTGCCGGTGCAAAATACACTGGACACTTGGAAGATAGATATGTTGCCAACAACAAATTGTCACATACTCCATTCGCCATTTTGGCCAAGGTATTTGCTGTTGCTGGAGCTATTATGAAATAGTCTGCCCAAAGGCCTAATTCTACGTGATTGTTCCAAACCGCATTTTCATCTTCCTCTTTGTAAAAGGTAGAGTGTACAGGGTTTTTGGATAATGTGGATAATGTAAGAGGTGTTACAAAGTCTTTGGAAGCAGGTGTCATAACTACTTGTACGTTTGCACCTGCTTTTATATATGCTCTTACTAGTGAAGCTGTTTTGTAAGCAGCTATACCGGCACTAATGCCTAGTAGTATATTCTTGCCACTTAATATAGACATGATAATTTAGTCTTTGTTTGTTTCTTCTGTATTTCTGTGGTAAATTTTATCGTCCAACCATTCTTGTACAGCCAAAGCATGGGGCTTAGGTAGCTTCTCATAGAACTTGGACACTTCTATTTGCTCTTTGTTTTCAAAAATTTCTTCTAAACTATCATTGTAAGTAGCAAACTCCTCCAACTTTTCAATAAGTTCCTTTTTGATTTCTGAATTAATTTGCTCAGCTCTTCTAGAAATAATTGAAATTGCCTCGTAGATGTTCTCTGTTGGAGCGTCAACTGCATTTCTGTTATACGTAGTCGTACTTAAAGGTGCATCAATCTTTTTTAAATCCATAATAGTTATATATTAACTTTTCGTATTGTACTTTTCTAATTGTTTTTCAATGTCATTGAACATCTCGTTTGCATTGTCCATGAATTCTGAACTTGCATATGATTTTTTAAATGCATTGTAATGTGTCTTTGCCGTTAGCAAACGTGCTTCCTTTTTGTATTCCACACTTTTGCTTGCCAACTGATATGCTGAATCGAATCTATAAAATAAAGCTTTTTCTCTGAATGATGATCCAGGGAAATCTATGATGAAATTGTCAAAAGATGCTATGGAGGCCTTATAATCCGAAATGTGATTGTATTGTCTAGCTATGCTGTATGCCTTCTTTTCCAACTTGAATTCCAATTCTTTCACCAAGGCATTGGCTTCAGCCAAGTTTTTGGACTCAGGATATAGGTTGATGAAGGTTTGCAATTTCTCCAATGCCGTAACTGTATCTTCTTGATCTTTTGAATATACTGGTGATAGTTGATAGTAGCTCTTTGCGCTTTTGAACGTTGCTTCCTCCAGTTTCTCGCTATTGGAGTAAGCAGATACAAAACGCTCGAATTGATATCCTGCAATGTAGTGATCCTCCATTTGATAGAAAGAATCAGAATATAGGAACATCAACTTTTCGGCTTGTGGCTTTCCTCTATAGTTGGGCACTATCTGTGCGAACAATTTATTGGCCTTGGCAAACTTGCCTTCGTTGTAAAGTTGTTCTCCCAATTTGAATTTTGTAGCAATATCTTCAGATTTGAGTGCTTTCTGATATTCACTACAAGAGCTAAACGCTATAACTAACAATAGGATGTAAAAACTGTTTTTCATAAATTTTTTAACAAGATGCAAAAATACGCTATTAATATGGATTTTAAAAATATAATTTCTTAGCTAAAATAATGTTTGCGAGTCCCTTTTAATTGTGATTAAGTAATATTTAACTTTTAATGGCTTCTATTTTATCGAAAAGGTCATGATCCATAACCATCTCTCCTTCCTCATCGTAGTAATAGGCTTGTAAAAACCTATAATCCACCTTTATTTCCTTTAGCTCGTATGAATGCATTTGGTGCACTTCTTGGTTAAAGGATTCATCGAAATAACTGATCAATATCAACAATTCACCACTATGCGTCTTCAATTCTTCTTTCGTGTAATCAAACAATGGACTGTCCTCATTGATTTCGTGAACTATGGTCCATGTCGTCGGCAAATAGGTTATTGACTCCCGTTCCAACTGCAATGTATAGAATGACCTTGCGTAATCGCCCAAATTGTTGAGTTTGGTAAGTGACAACGTTACTTTTATCTTTGGTTTGATCATTACCGAGGCTCTATTGTTTACCAATCTGAACATTAATGCCCTTGTGTGATTGAAATCCCGCAACACCATATTCTCACTGAATCGTATCGATGCTCTTGGTTTCGAAAATCTCCCATAAATTAATCCGGTCAAGAAAGAAAACATGGATAGTCCGATAAAAGCCTCGAAAGAGGAAATTGTTCCACTTAGGATACCATTGGGGGACATTGCACCATAGCCCAAGGTCGTCAATGTTTGCGACGAAAAGAAAAATGCTTTCGTAAAATCTCTGAAATCATCCCCTGTGGATGGCACTATCTCCTCTATTCCAATAAGGATGTATATTCCTGCAAAACATATGTTGATGACCAGAAAACTCAACGCAGCAAGTGCAAAAAACTTAAGCCAAGATAAGTTTATTAGAAAATGATAGGTTTCCAACAACTTCCTTGGCTTGTTTATGTGTTTCATATTAAAGGATCCATCGCTATTTATCATACGCTTGGCTAGCTTGTTGGAATGCGCTCCAAACCCTGGATCTTTAATTTTCTTACCCAAATCCCTTTATGTGGTTTTCAAAAATTGTTCAATTTTATTTTTCAATTCATTGCTTGCTGGCACAAGTGGCAATCTCACGGTATCGCTACATAGATTCAATGCTTGAAGAACTGCTTTTATCCCAGCTGGATTGTTTTCAGAAAAAATAAGACTTACTATTTCCATCAATTTGAAATGAATGTCATAGGCTTCTTTTGCTTTTCCTTCATTCCCCAACTCTATCATTTTGGAGAACTCTCTAGGCAAGGCTTGCCCTATTACGGAAATCACACCATCCCCTCCTGCTAAAACTACTCCCAAAACCAAATCGTCATCACCCGAAATCACACCAAAGCCTTCTGGTTTGTCTCGCAACAGCTGCAAGTACTGCCCCATATTGTTGCCTGCTTCTTTGACAGCGACTATGTTCTCGAAATCATTTGCCAAACGCAATGTTGTTTCTGGAGTCATGTTGGAAGCTGTACGACCTGGAACATTATATAAGATAATTGGAACTGGGCAAACTTCTGAAATGGCTTTGAAATGTTGGTAAATCCCTTCTTGGGTCGGTTTGCTATAGTATGGAGATACAGACAATATTCCTGCAAATTGAGACAGATCCGTTTCCTTTATTTCTTCAATTACAGCAGCGGTATTGTTTCCTCCAACTCCAAGAACCAAAGGAACCCTTCCTCTGTTCACACTACTTATCACTTTGATTATCTCCTGCTTTTCAGCTTTTGCAATGGTAGCACTTTCTCCTGTCGTACCACTTATCACTATATAGTTTACGCCATTTTCAATATTGAATTCCACAATATTCCCTAACGCTTTGTAATCCACACTTAAATCTTCTTTAAATGGTGTTACTATTGCTATTCCTGTTCCTACAAAGGGGTTGTTCATTTTTATATTTTATTTAATGTATTAAGATATTTCAACAGTTCTTTTTTAAATATTTTAAAATTACTCAACTCTGTTTTAATGATGAGATCATTCAACCGTTCATCCACTTGTGACAAACCTACTTTAAACTTTGCCTTTGATGCCGTGGTTATCAACTTCAAAAAAATGTTGTCTTCAGTATAATAACTGATTAAAAGGTCGAAATCTGCATTGACAAAATGTTTTAGCGTCTTGTTGTTTATCGCTCCATTCCAACCCAAATCTTTTGGACTGTAGACGGGAAACGTTTTATCTTCTTCAGCTCTTTCTACCTTGTCATCTGCAAAAGCGATGATTGCAACTTTGCCTGAGTCAACTCCCATTGCATCCGTTAGTTTCTTAAAGTAATTATAATCAATTAATTCGTTACTCTTCACGAGTATTCCAAGTTGTCTAATTTTCTGATTTGAATTGACGACAACTCTATTTTTTAATGTTTTATCAATGTACTTTTCATTAGATTTTTCCTTAAATCCCTTTAAAATCATTTATATTTATTGCTTTGCAGCAAAAATAGCAAAAGATGGTTAAATAGTTAACCTAAATACAACAAGTTTAATTTTATGAAACGTAAAACTTTTTTCCTTTTCCTGATTGCCATCGGTCTTTTCTCTTGCAAGCAAGAGCCGTATTCGCTTAGTAAAATCGAAGGTGGGCAAATACCTGTCTCCGACACATTGAAAGCGCACCAGGAATTCGAAGATTTGATAAAGCCATACCGTGACAAGATAAATAGAGACATGGACGGGGTCCTCTCCTATGCACCTGAAACATATTCAAAGAGCGATGGCAAGCTAAATACTGCGATCGGGAATCTCATGGCAGACATCGTCTACGAGCAGGGGAACCTCGTTTTCAAAAAAAGAACAGGAAAGGACATTGATGCCGTCATATTGAACCACGGTGGCATCCGTTCCATCATTTCCAAAGGAAACATCACGACAAGAACGGCTTTCGAAGTCATGCCTTTTGAAAACAGCATCGTTGTCATAGCCTTGAAAGGAAGACAAATTGACAGCATGACGCACTATTTGAGCCTCGCAAAAAGGGCACATCCCGTAAATGGATTGAAGTTGACCTTGGACAAGGACTACAACATAAAGGAGTCCCTTATTCAAGGAAAAACCATTGAAAGTGACAAAGTTTACTACTTGGCCACCAACGACTACCTATACAATGGTGGTGATGGAATGCGTTTTTTCAAACCCAACGACAGCACATATGTCTTGGATTATAAAATTCGCAATGCCATGATAGACTATTTCAAGAAGGTGGACACTATAAAGCCAAGCAAGGACGATAGATTTACCCAAACCCAATAATTATGAAACGTAGAACATTCTTACAACAATCCACAGCAGCTACAGCATTGGTAACCATAGGTGGTTTTGGGTTACAATCCTTCAACACCGCCACGAAATCTAAAAAAATCACGATACTACATACCAACGATGTACACAGTCACATAGACCCTTTTGCTCCAGATGCATCCAGAAACGCAAATCAAGGAGGTGTGGCAAGGAGAGCCAGCTTGGTGGAAGCCATCCGCAATGAGAATCCGAATACATTGTTGCTTGATGCCGGAGACATTTTTCAGGGAACACCATATTTCAATTATTATGGTGGTGAACTTGAATTCAAATTGATGTCCAAGATGAAATATGACGCAGCGACAATAGGAAATCACGATTTCGACAATGGCATTGACGGCCTATATGCACAACTACCCCACGCCAAATTCCAATTTCTCTCTGCCAACTATAATTTCAAGAATACCGTCATGGATACACATGTAAAGCCATATCAAGTGTTCTTGAAAGATGGACTGAAAATTGGAGTTTTCGGACTAGGAATCAAGTTGAATGGGTTAGTCGACAAAAAAATGTACAAGGAGACCGAATATTTGGATCCCATCGAGAGCACCCAAGAAATGACTCACATCCTAAAAGAGGAAGAAGCTTGCGACCTCATTGTCTGCCTATCGCACTTGGGGTACTATTACAAAAAGAATCCAAAAAGGATTTGTGATCTTCTCTTGGCAAAATCCACGAAGGACATCGATTTGATAATAGGCGGGCATACCCACACTTTTTTACCGAAACCCACCGTTGCACAGAATAGTGTAGGTAAAAACGTATTGGTTAACCAAGTGGGTTGCTATGGTATAAATCTAGGCCGGATAGATTTTTATTTTGATGCCGATAAAAACAAAACTGCAGATGGTGCATCCATAATAGTGTAAGGTATCCCTTTTTAAAGCTACTATGTAGTTGTAAAAATCAACACATTAAAAAATTATGAAAACCAAATTGTTATTCATCCTGAGACTAATCGTAGCTATAATCCTAATACAAACCTTGCGCTTTAAATTCACTGCTCATCCAGATAGCGTCTATATTTTCGAACAAGTGGGATTGGAGCCTATTGGCCGTATTGGCATTGGTATATTAGAACTCATAGCGGGAATCCTCCTATTGATTCCAAAAACGGTTTGGATTGGGGCCACCTTGACTTTAGGACTTATTGGTGGTGCCATAATGATGCACTTGACCCAATTGGGCATTGAGGTGAAAAATGATGGTGGCGTATTGTTTATCACCGCCGTGGTTACCTTCATATTATCCGCGACAATATTGTTTTTCCATCGAAAAGACATCCCTATTTTAAAACTATAAAGGTGTTAAGATCGCAACGTCACATCGTCATTGTTTGCTTTGGACAAGATATACTGGTATATGAAATAGATTCCGATGTTCAGCAATAACAGATAGGGTGCTTTCAACACCTCCACATTTGAAAAAATATAGACGACTTGCACCATCTCGGAAAACACAATGCATGCAATGGCCAAGAACAACAATAGATTTTGCCTAGTGTCGTTATAGAGATAATTCAACAATGAAAGCGAAAGCGCCAACACCATGAAGACATTGTAACCACATTCAAACAAAAACTCCCAAAAACTTTCCTTTAACAGCTCATCTACCATCATCATTTGGTTGAGCGCGTAGATGCTGTAGACGTTAAATATGAACAAAACTACCAAATATACTCCAAAATGCCTCATCAAATGCCTGAATCTCAGCTTTTCAAAAAAGAAAAAGAGCAAACAAAGGTAAGCTAACGCTATAGGTATGCTTCCTACACAAGAGTAATTTCCTGAATCCAGTTCATTTATCACTGCATGAATTCCCGTTAAGGAAAACCCGAGCAAGAAACATATGAAATAGTTATTCTTTTCGTCACCCGATTTAAGGTAAACATATAGATAAATGGGGAATATGAAAGCCTTTACAAGGCTTTCCAACAAAGAATAATCAAGCAAGATGAAAACAATGGACATACTTATCGAAAAGTATATCATTGCACTGATTATTTTGAATTCGTTTACTTTCATTTTAACAACGTGTTACATCAATGCTCAAGAAATGGACACATTGACATTGAAATCTATTTTCAGGTAAACCTGATCTGGTTTTTGTCCACACGAATCAAAATCGCACGGAACAATGGTTGTTAGTCTTGGATTCTATATATAGATATATGAAATAGAATCCAATAATTAATAGCAAGGAATAAGTAACATTTAAAATATAATCTGCAGAAATAAAAATATAGGCTACTTGCACCATCTCGGAAAATACGATGCATACACTAGCCAAAAACAACAAAAAACCTGTTCTAGTATCATGATACAAGTAGTTTAACAATGAAAAGGACAACACCAACAAAACGCACAGATTGTAAACCCCTTCAATAAAAAACTCCAACGTATTGATTTTCAAAGACTCATCCTCAAGAATCATTTGATTGAGAGTAAAAATCACATAGGCGTTGAATACCAACAATACCAATAAGTAATACTTGAAACGTTTTACGAGTTGTCTAAAGCTGAAGGCCTTAATCATGTAGACCAATAGGCATATGTATGCTATAATGTATGGCATACTGGTTAGATATGAGTACAATATAGAGCACATCGCCATCACTACAGCGTAAATTCCTGACAATGAAAAAACCAATAAAAAACCAATAAAGGATTTACTTTTAATACCAGGTTCCGTAAGGTACAGATATAAAAAAACAGGAAACACCAATGCTTTGGAAATACTTGAAACCAAAGTATATCCTAACAAAACACTAATTACAAACAAAGCGGCAAGAAAAATTACTGCCCCTTTAATCAACTTAAATCTATCAACAATCATTTTGTAAACTTGGGGGAGGTAAATGTACTGAAAATCATTCAATTAATCGATAAAATATGCCTTTTTGTCGATAATTCACTTTTTTAACACGATTGTCCAAAATAAAGAAGCACAACTCTTTATTCATTGAAAAATAACAATTAAAACACTCTGAATAAGCATTTTAATTCAAAATACCTTCGTTTTAGAGCTGAAACAGTTTATTTTATCCCACTACATATCAACAACTTACCAGAAATTATTTTCAAAAAGCAAAGCCAATCCATTTTTTTTCCAATCTCCTCCTTCATATTTGGTCTCGCTTTTATCTTCGGTCATATCAAAACCGATTTCATATTAAATAGAAGGTTCTTTTTTGCCACCGTTACATCAATCGTTCTTTAAGCCCTGTATGGTATATTTCCTTACATTAAAGCCATTTGAGAAGAAACCCGCCCTAATCTAATTCATTGATCCTTTTACATTTAACTCCTAACAATTAACTACGTGAGATCAAATAACCCTTATTGCAACTCTAACCAAAATATACCTAAAGATAAAATAGAAACCAGCAATGAGCAACAAAGAATAGATAGTGTGAAGAATGTGACCTGTAGTAATATAGTAATGAGACAACTCCATCACTTCTGAATTTGCAGGAATAAAAAAATAAGCTACCTGAACCATTTCGGAAAATACGATGCACATGCTTCCCAATAACAATAAAAAGCTGGCCTTCGTCTCGTGATATGTATAATTTAACAACGAAAATGAAAGTACCAACAGAATGCATGAGTTATAAATGCTTTCGAATAAAAATGCCAAGCTATAGGCCTCAAAAAACTCAGCTTCCAACATCATTCTATTAAGTGTAACAATGGCATAGACGTTAAATACGACCAATACCAACAAATGGTATTTAAAACGTTTTATCAATTGATTGAAATTAAAACCTCCAGCCATATATACAACCAAACAGACATACGCTATGATGTAAGTCATGTTCCCAACATATTTCTCAAATTCAAAATATGGCGTACCTCTAAAATAAGGTTCAATAAAATAATGAACCAATCTCATTGCAAAAGAATACATCTCACCTATGAAAAATGCCAATAAAAACCCCATAAAAACTTTACTCTTCCTTTCTGATTTCGTATAGTACAAATACAGAAAAACAAAGAATATCAATGCTAGGAAAAAGTTCAACATTAAAGTAAAATCCAAAAAGACACTAATTACAAATAAAATGGACAGCAAAACAACAGCCCTTTTATACAATTTAAATCTATCAACAATCATATTGTAACGTATTAGGTTTTTCAATATAGCAAAAAAACACTAAACAACGAACAATCACCTTCTTACATAAACAAGGTTTTTCAAACTTTCTTGAAGGCCGAAAAATTAAAATTAACATAATATCGAAAGACTCCGTACGGATTGATCGTATCTCATTTTAGGAGATGTAGCGATATACCTCCTTCTTTGAAATCACTTGGCCTTTTGCTTAAAATCTGCTATTACAATTTCACAAATCAAGCTTTAGCTTTAGTTTAATGCATACTAGCATATACCTATAAATAAACCACTATGGATTGGAAATCCATAGTTTTAAACAAAAGAATGAAATTCT
>JAHDHI010000093.1:11769-13906 GCA_020631395.1 Bizionia sp. | reverse complement strand
AAAGGTCTTTAAAGCAATCCTCTTGCCTTAATTTCCAAATAGGTGTTTATGGTATTTATGGTAAGGCTTTCTGGAGTGGTGAGAATGGAATGGATTCCATATTTCTTCAACTCGTTTACTATTAGTCTCTTTTCGAAGTCGAATTTTTCTGCGATGACCTTGTCATAGACCTGCTGCACGGTTTCCGCCTTGTTTTTTATGAGGGTGTCCAGTTCCGTGTTCTTGAAGAATATGATGACCAACAAATGGCTTTTTGCCATGGCCTTCAAATAGGGGAGTTGCCTATTCAAGCTATCCAAGGTTTCAAAATTGGTATAAAGCAGTATGAGGCTTCTGTGGGTTATGTTGCGTTTTACATTGCCATACAATCTGCTGTAATCACTTTCAAAGAAGTCGGTCTTTACGTTGTATAGCGATTCTAGAATGAGTTGCATTTGCGAGCTCCTACGTTCTGCGACGACCAGATTTTCTACTTTTTTGGAAAAGGAGAGCATACCGGCTTTGTCGTGCTTCTTCAAGGCGACATTGCTAATAACCAAAGTGGCATTTATGGCATAATCGAGAAGACTCAATCCTTCAAAGGGCATTTTCATGACGCGACCTTTGTCTATTATGGAATAGATGGGTTGTGATTTTTCATCTTGAAACTGATTTACCATCAATTGATTTCGCTTGGCGGTCGCCTTCCAGTTTATGGTACGTAGATCGTCTCCGGTAACATATTCCTTGATTTGCTCAAACTCCATGGTGTGCCCCAATCGGCGGACTTTCTTTATGCCGTATTCTAATGCGTTTTGATTGATGTTGAGCAATTCGAATTTCTTCAATTGCTTGAAGCTCGGGTAGGTTGGCACCATGGCATCGCCATCGAAGACAAAGCGTTTGGCTACCAAACCCAAAATGGAACTAGCATAGATGTTTAGAGCTCCAAAATGATACTCGCCTCGTTGGGTTGGTTTTAAATTGTATTGCAACGTTTTGGATTCACGAGACCTTATTTTATCGCTTATTTTGAAATCCCTTACCTGAAATTGTTCGGGAATTTCATCGATTATCTCGAGATGTATCATAATTGGGTAGTTGTTCTTTATTTCCAACCCAACGTTGTTTGGGTCTCCATTGGAAAATTTTTCGGGGAGCATTCTATGGCCCTCAATTCGATTCCTTCCCGTGAAAACGATTAGAAAGTCCAAAAGGAAAAAGAACGACAACATTAAAATGGATAGCTGGGCAAAACTAAAGAGAATTGGCACGAAATAACTTAAACCGAAAAGGACAACGATGCCTATTCCTGCATAGAAAAAGCGTGGTTGTATGTAAAAGGGTTTGAAGAATTTCATAATCAACTATTAGAATTTGACGTTTTTTTTAGATGCAAATTTGTCTTATGAGATTTGTTGCCTAAACTATCCTTAAGGTGTTTAATCTTTATATCATAGTCATAACCATACAATCTTGCGATTTTATCGATGTTCACTTTCTTTTCTTTAGCAATTTTTACAGAAGACAAATAATGATTCAAGGGGCCAAAAGCCATTCCCAAAGGAACAATTCCTATACCTATAATTATTATGGGGACTGTAGAGATAACACCAATTTCTAAAACGTATTTTCCAAATAAAAAACCACCAATGAAAACAGCTAAAGCTATTAATAGGAAAAGAATAAAGTTGCCATAAACATCTATTCTGGTTTTTAAAACAGCTTCATATTCTATATTCGTTTCGGTTATTTTAGATTTAAATTCATTGTCTAATTTAATGACGTTGCATTTTTCTTGAAAATCAGGTTTTCTATTTGTTAGATTACATAAGACACCTGTTTTGAAATCAACAATTTTGTTGTCACAAAGTATACAATGATTAGTGTTGTCCATAGAGCGAGTTTATCTTGGAATTTCTACCGTTTCAATGATTTGTTTGATGATGTCCTTGCTCGTAATGCCTTCCATCTCTCGTTCCGGAGTTACGATTACCCTATGGTGCAATACAGGTATGGCAGCACGTTTAATGTCTTCCGGAGTAACGAAATCGCGACCGGACATGGCAGCAAATGCCTTACTTGCCTTCAATATGGCAATGGAGGCCCTTGGTGAGGCTCCCAAATATAGAAACTGGTTGTTGCGCGTTGCCATGAT
>JAHDHI010000093.1:0-11669 GCA_020631395.1 Bizionia sp. | reverse complement strand
TCCACTGGGTTTTGCGTAGCTAGAACCATAAAGGGGGAATCCAATTTGAACTTGTTGCCGTCTATGGTTATTTGCTGTTCTTCCATGACCTCGAACAAGGCTGCTTGGGTTTTTGCAGGCGCCCTGTTAATCTCGTCTATAAGTATCATGTTGGAGAATATGGGGCCTTTTTTAAATTCAAATTCAGAATCCTTCAGGTTGAATATGGACGTTCCCAAGATGTCGCTAGGCATTAGGTCTGGCGTAAATTGAATGCGACTGAAATCGACACTCAACGATTTAGCCAATAGTTTGGCGGTAACCGTCTTTGCAACCCCAGGGACACCTTCAATGAGGGAATGACCTTTGGCTAGGAGGGAAGCTATCAACATGTCTACCATGTCTTTTTGTCCTACGATGACTTTGCCAACTTCCTCTCTAATTTTTTGAATGCTGTTTTGCAACTCGGATAGATCCAAACGGTTCTTGAAGAACAAGTCGTTTTCGTTTTCTGCGATATGTTCTTCTATGACCTCTTTTGTGGGCTTCACGGCCTCTGGACTTTGCGACAAGTCGTTGGGATTTGGATTGTCTTTGTGTTCTTCCATAGTTATTTAGAATAAAATGCTTCTATATGCTTGTTTAGTTGTATCAAGTCGTTTTCGTAAAACTCATCTTTGCTTCGTAGCTGGTTTATGTAACGTATCAGTCCTTTTACCTGTTGTACCTTCTTACCTGACTTAGAAGACAACTTGGCAATGAACTCTTCGTTTAAGGCCGATGTGTCCAAATTGTAACTTGTCCGTATCTTTTCTAAAAAATACGTTATTTTTTTATCAATGAGGTTTTTATGGTCTTTCGTTTCAAAATACAAGTTGGAAATGGTCTTTACGAAAGCGACTGTCGTGTTTTGCAATGGTTTGATGATCTTTATGATGCGCTGTCTTCTCTTTGCATTGAAAATGACAAATAGCAATGCTAGGATTAAGCCGGTAAACCAAGCCCATTTAAAGGACAACTGCTCCAAAAACCATCCCAATTCGGAATCTTCCTCCACATTTCCGCCATAGGATGTCGAGAACTTCGTGTAGGAATCGTAATAGATGTCATCGTCTGGCAAATAGGATAGGGCACCTTCCACATATTTGTGTCTATCGTCTTTCAATACATTGTAATTGGCAAAGACCTTGGGTTCCAAATGAAGATAGACGTTACCTTCTCCGATTGGTATTTGGATGAAATTGGGGTGCTGTCCATCATTTTCCACATAGCCCAGGACTTCTGCATATGGACTGTCCAAGTTCTCGAAAAAGAAATCATTCCCATTTTTGTCTATGATTGTGTTTTTATGTTGTAATGCATCTGTCTTGAAAGATAGGTTGGAAATGCTATCCGTTTCATTTTTTGCGTAAGCTATGGTCAGGTTCAATGTGTCTGTAAGCGTCTTCGGGTAAGTGTAATCTGAAATGAAAAGGGTGTTGCCCTCCTCAACGAAGCTCAACAATTGCTTTATGGAGGCATCGTACAAGTAATCGGAATTGCCAATGATGACATAGCTGCCTTTTGCGGCGTGGTCACCATAGCCATTTTCGGAATTTGCGAACAAATAGCTGGAAGGCGTATGGTAAACGGTTCTAATTTGCCTGTCTTTGAAAAGGTTTGGGAATTCCTTGTACAGTACGCTCAATCCGTAAGGAGCCGTGCTACGCTCGTTGAAGGTCTCTTCCCAGTCCACAACACGCGTTCCTTTTGGCCTCAATACGATTACCAGTATGATGATGAGGATGATTCCCAATGCCAATGGTAGTAGTTTCTTCATCTATTTGACTTGTTTTATGAGTTCGACAAAATGAAGTTTTGCTGTATCGTATTTTTCAGCATTCAATGGAAATTCCCCATACCAGATATAGTTGTATAGGTACAAGATGTATTCGAATTGCTTTCTGAATGACGTGTTGTGGATTTCATTCAAATAATCGGTATTTGTCTTGTCATCTTCCACCTCGATGTGATTTTTAAGGCTTAGCGTCTTTAAGACCAATAAGTAACGGTATCTGGTAGCCAACCTGTAATCGCCTTCGTTTTCAGCTTGTTCTATCAAATAATCTATATCCGTCTTTTCGATGTTTTCGGCAGTGATGTCTTCGGTATCGTTGAGTTTTCGAAGCTTTCCTCTAGAAAACAAACCTGTGCTGCCTTCATTCAGCAAAACGTATGCTAAATAGACGATAGCCGCAAATAGTATGATGTAAAAAACAAAGCCGAAAGGCCCTAGATTAAGGGTGAGGTCGTCATCGTTTCTCTCCTTCTTCTTCCTCGGTTTGTCTTTTCCATTCTTATAATCGGCATAATCCCCTGTTCTATTTGGAGTTTCACCAACTATTTTTTTGCCTTCGTAATCGTATTTGTCACTGGAATAGGCGTTTTTGAAATCGTCTTCGAATTCTACGGACTGTTGCGGGTCTTGAAAAACGGTCGCAGCACAGAGCATTTGATGGAAGGATACCATCAAAAACAAGCATAGGATTTTATAGGAATAGCCGTTTAGCTTCATTTAATGCTGCAAAGGTAATGTAGATTGTGTTACTTTTTTCTGAATTCTATAGGGATATATCAAATAATAGTAGCTTATTAGCCCCAAGGTGGATAGAATGATCCCTACAGACAACCAATTGGGCATGATGTTGGAGTAACGTGTGATGAAACCTTCCAAGAAACCTGCCGAAAAGGTAAATGGAAAGGTACTTATCAAAATCTTCATGCCAGTCTTGGCTCCTTGTTTGAAAGAGGTATATCTGGAATGCGTACCGGGGAATAAGATGCTTGCTCCCATGATCAAACCAGCTGCTGCTTCTATGACGATGGCAAAAATTTCCATGGCGCCATGAATCCAAATGCCTCGGACACTTTCCCAAAACACTCCTTTTTCATAAAAGAAATATTGAAATGATCCCAACATAATGCAGTTCTTGAACAAGATCCACAACGTTCCGACACCGCCAAACACTCCCAAGATGAATGCTATGATGCCAACTTTCAAGTTGTTTATGGTAATGCCTATGAAACTTCCCCAATTGCTACCACTCTTGTAGACGGCCACTGGGTCTCCATTGGCAATGTTCTCCAAGGTCATGTTCACATAGTCGTCCCCAAGGATGGAACGAACGAATTCGCCATCGTTGGCTGCAGAGATGACCCCAATGGACGTAAACAACGTGAAGACAACGAAGGCAATGTAAATGAATTTTCGATATTGATAGCATATCAAAGGGACTTCGGTCTTCCAGAAACCAACAATTCTATTGGTGTCCTCCCTTTTTGTCCTATATATTTTTTGAAAGGCCTTTGCAGCCAATTGATTGAGGTATACTATGACTTTGCTTTTGGGGTAATAGGTTTGAGCATAGGCCAAATCGTTTATCAAATGGATGTATTGAGACGCCAACTCGTCTGGATCTTCAAAGTCATTGTTGAAAATAGCATTTTCAAAACTTAACCATTTTTCTTTATTTTGCTTGATAAATGCAACTTCTCTCATATATTTGATAAATTAAAATATAAAATGTCAGAGTTACAAATTAACACCACTCAAAATGTAAAAATAAAATTCGAAGCTTCCGGAGTGGGCGAACGACTTTTAGCTTTCATCATTGATACGGCCATAAAAATAGGGTATCTGATACTTTTAAATGCGGTATTCGATGTTTTTGAAAGTATGGATGAATGGTCTCAAATTGGCATTAACACCATATTGAGTTTCCCTGTCATATTTTATACATTGGCTTTGGAGTCCCTGTTGGAAGGACAAACCATAGGCAAACGCGCTTTGAAGATAAAGGTGGTGAAAATAGATGGTTACCAATCCTCGTTGTCCGATTATGTGGTGCGTTGGTTTTTTAGAATAGTGGATGTTTATATTTTTGGATTGGGTTTCTTCATTATTGCATTTAGCAAACAAGCACAGCGATTGGGAGACATGGCAGCAGGTACGGCAGTGATCTCATTGAAGGACAAGGTAAACATAAACCATACCATTCTAGAGAACTTGAAAGTAGGATACAAACCAAGTTATCCAAGTGTCATCAAATTGTCCGACAACGATGCTCGTATCATAAAGGAAACATTCAACAATGCCAGAAGTGTCAAAGACTACAAGACCTTGATAAAGTTGAGGACCAAGATCATGGAAGTCGCGGAGATTAAAAACCAACAAGGGACGGACATAGAGTTCATAGACACCGTATTGAAAGATTATAACTATTATACACAACATATGTAATGTTTTACATCATTGACATTTTAGGAACGATAGCATTCTCCATTTCTGGGGTTTTGGTGGCATTGAACAAAAGGATGGATGCTTTTGGAATCTTCATCATTGCCTTTGTAACCGCAGTGGGAGGGGGAACCCTCAGGGATATCCTTATTGGGGAGACACCAGTTGGTTGGATGAAGGATATGACGTTTTTCCATGTCATTCTTGCCTCTACTGTCTTTGCCATCATTTTTAAAAGCAAGATAGATTATCTAAGAACGTCTTTGTTCTTGTTCGATACCATTGGGATTGGCTTGTATACCGTAATTGGGGTGGAAAAAGGAATCTCTGCCGGGTTGCATCCCATTATTTGCATCGCCTTGGGGACGATGTCTGCCTGTTTTGGAGGTGTCATTCGAGACATACTATGCAATGAGATTCCTGTGGTCTTCCGGAAGGAAGTTTATGCTACGGCTTGTATTTTGGGAGGAAGCTCGTATTTCCTGATCAGAAAATTGCCAATAGAGGACAATGTGGTATTTGTCATTGCAGGATTGGTGGTCATCATAACTAGACTGATCGTTGTAAAGTTCAAGATTAGCTTGCCTAGCCTCTATAGAAACTGAAGCCTTTGGGTATTTGCATGTTTCTGGACAAATAAATGCAAAAGTGATTTTAGGATATGCCTTTTCTGCAAATTAGGAAACACATTCACCCTTGACTCATGATCTCAGGTGAGTGTGTTTCAATCTGGTTATTGAAGTGCGTCGTCGCATGCATTGAAGCAAGCGGTTCGTTGAGAATGACTTTCGTAGGATGTCAAACAACAGTCATAGCAAATTTCGGTTCCATCTTCTTCAATGACGAACCTCGTGCATTCGTAAAAGGCAGGGCCTTGTGTGAAACTCAAGAAGCAAAAGCTCAATGCACAAACGGTTGTGAAAATTCTTAATTTTTTCATTTTGTATAAATTATTGGATTAATAATGATTTCATTTTTTAGAATGCAGGACAACTCAGTCTGCAAAAAAAGTTGGTGTCGCTACAAAATTGCTGAGAGTTGTTTGATGACCTCATGCAATTCATATAGACGAAATCACAACATTCGAGACAATCACTTCTGTTTGGGATGTCATTGCACCCTATGAGGGTTTCTTCGGATGAAGCAAAACCCATAAGGCTTAAGGTCATGGTGCAAATAAGGCTTGTAATTTTCAGTTTTTTCATTTTCTTTGTTTTTAGAGTTAATAATTGAGTTATAGTTTTCGAATAAAATCTTTTACGTCCTGAGCCCTTTCCGGATTTAGATATCCACGCCATATGGCCTCGACATTTCCTTTGGAATTTACAACCATGAGAGAAGGAACTCCCATTATGTTGTATTTTTTGAAATTTAACAGGCCCATTGCATCTACCTTTAATTCATTTTCATTGAATAGCCTCATTTCTTCTTGTTTCGCCTTTTCTGAACTATTGATGGACATGATGCCAACATTGAGTTTTTCAGAATTGCGTAGTCCTACAAGTTCTTTGTAAAAGGACATGCTTTGCTCACAAAAAGTGCAAGTGGGAGAAATTGCCAATACCAAGTTGTTTTCAAATTTTGAAGTTTTCAACAGTGGGATCAAATTTTCTATGGTATCTCCCTTGTCTACCATTGGCGTAGCATTGGACGAGGTTGGAAAAGCATAGTTTTTAACGATGAAAAACAAACAAACTCCAATGATCAAGTAATGGAAGGGGGCTTCCCATTTGGAAAAAAACGTTTTAATAGATGTGAAATTCATAGTAGTACTTTTATGTTGTGAAATTGTATTGTGTGCAAACGATCTAGGTAATTCTCTTGGTTTTAAGAGACGTAGCGTGTAGGGAAGTGTTGGTTCCTAATCGTTTTTCATACTTCAAAGGAATCTAAAAAAAGAGATGAAAACTAATGAAAGGAGTGCCTATTTATAAATAGGGCTAGCTGATGTTTGTTTTTAAAGTACTGTTTTTTAGTGCTTTGTTTGTGTTTTGCGATTGTGAGAAAACCTTTTTGTTGGCATTGGCCTCATAAGGACACATTGGTGTTTTTTTCTTTGTCGTTTTGTCCTTGAAGTAAAAAAAACAAGGCTCCCAAAAAGGAAGCCTTGTTTAATGTCAACTTTGTTGAGTTTAGATGTTATTCATTGGTGATCGGAAAACCACGATCTTTCATCAATGCTTCAATCTTTGCATCACGGCCTCTAAATTTTCGGTAAGCTTCAGCAGGATCCATGGAGTTTCTTGGGGCAAACAAATACTTTACCAGCTTGTCTGCTATTTCTTTGTCGTAAAAACCACCTGGAGCTTCTTTGAAGGCTTCAGAAGCATCACTGGTCAATACATCTGCCCACATATAGCCATAATATGCCGTGGCATAGCCTTCACCAGAAAAGACGTGACCAAAGTGAGGCGTTCTATGTCGCATGGGCAACTCTTTCGGCATGTTCAGTTCGGCTAGAGTTTCACGCTCGAATGTAGCGACATCCATATTTTCAGGATTGGCCAAATGCAATTTCATGTCCATCAAGGCAGATGCCAAATATTCTGTAGTACCAAATCCTTGATTGAAAGTGGCTGCCTTTTTTATTTTGGCGACCAAAGTAGTAGGAATTGGCTCTCCGGTTTTGTTATGTACTAAAAATTGATTGATTACTTCATCCGTGGATAACCAACGTTCCAACAATTGCGACTGAAATTCCGTATAATCCCTTACACCACCATTGAGAGTTGGATATTTTACATTCGAGGAAAAGAAATGCAGGGCATGGCCGAATTCATGGAAAAAGGTTTCTGCATCATCCCAAGAAACCAAAACGGCTTCACCTGGAGCTGGCTTGACAAAGTTGGAGTTGTTGGAAGCCAAAACATTTTTTTTGCCATCAAAGGTCGTGTGACTTCTGTAGGTCGTAGCCCAAGCACCGGATTGTTTTCCTGGTCTGGCAAAAGGATCCAGATACCATAGTCCTATGTGTTGGCCAGAGTCCTTGTCCGTTACCTCCCATACCTTCACATCTTCATGAAAGACAGGGACGGATCCTTCAGCTACAGGTTTGAACTCATAGTTGAACAAACGTCCAGCCGTATAGAACAAGGCTTGAGTCAATTTGTCCAATTGCAAATATTGCTTTACTTCATCGCTGTCCAAGTCATATTTCTGCTTGCGTACTTTCTCTGCATAGAAGCGATAGTCCCATGGCGCTATGGTTATGTCGTCTCCGTTTTTATCGGCAACTGCTTGCATGTCGGCAACTTCTTCTGATACCCTTGCTATGGCTGCGGGCCAAACAGCTTCCATTAGGTGTATGGCGTTTTCTGGAGTTTTTGCCATCCTGTCTTGCAAGCGCCATTCTGCATAATTGTCATAGCCCAACAATCTTACACGTTCTCTGCGTAGTTTCAATATTTGTGCAATGCCTTCTTTATTGTCGTATTCGTCATTGTTGTCACCACGGGAATAGTAGTTGGTCCATACTTGTTTGCGCAGTTCTCGTTCTGTGGAATAGGTTAAGAACGGATCCATTGAAGATCGTGTGTTGGTAATGGCATATTTGCCGTCTTGGCCATTGTCCGTGGCAATTTTTGCAGCAGACTTCATGAATCCTTCAGACAAGCCTCCCAATTGATCTTTTGTCAAGTAGGTGATGTAGTTTTCCTCATCATGCAATACATTGTTGGAAAATGTGGTGTAAAGTGATGACAATTCCTTGTTTATGGCTGCGTAACGTGCTTTCTTTTCCTCATTCAACTCGGCACCATTCATCTCGAAACGCTTGTATGTCAAATCGACGACGCGTTGCTGATCTGCTTCCAAAGGTGTTTTTTTCGAGGCGTCATATACCGCTTTAATGCGTTGGAATAGTTTGGAATTCTGACTGATCTTTGACCTGTATTCCGATAGTTTTGGTGCCAATTCGCTTTCTACGGCCCTGTATTTTGGAGAGCTCATGTTGCTGCTTAAAATACCATTGTAGGCATATACTCTGTTCAATGTCTTGCCAGCACGTTCCATTGCGACAATGGTGTTTTCAAAAGTTGGAGCCTCCGTGTTGTTTGCTATGGTTTCAATGTCTTTCAAGCCCAATGCCATTCCAGTTTCCATTGCTTGTTTCACATCTTCGACCTTCATTTTGTCAAAAGCAGGAACGCCTCCGTATGGTCCATCCCATTCTTGCAGTAATATGTTTTCACTCATTGATTTGTTTTCCGTTTCCGTATCTTTTTTAGTTTCTTCTTTGCAAGCTGTAAGCGCTATCACAGCGCTAAGCATTGCAATGCTTACTATTTGTCTTGGTTTCATTTTTTTATTGATTTTCAAGTTGAAAGATAATGAATTTTAGATTTCAAGTAGAAAATGAAATCATAAAATTAAAGCAATGCACAGGCTGTGGATGCTTGGCAAGTCGAGGTGTTTTAAGGGGAGGGAAAGGCATTTGCAATTGTTTTCCAATCAATGAACACATTCCAACATCAATTCATCTACTCATCCTTCTCATGAGAAGTAAATAATCACATGTTTTTTATGCTTGAAAACCAGGAGTGTAAGCAAAAGGTGCAATTTAAAGGCGAAAGCAAGAGTAGTGAAAATAAAAGGCTGCTATGAGGGAGCAGCCTTTTAAAAACATAAATCAAGTTGCCAAGAAGAATGTGTTTTTGACCCCTTAACGATCTTTTTTGCAAACACGAGGGTAACTTGGATTAATTAACTGTAAATGAAACAGGTGCAGGGAATAATACCCTACTTGTCAAATAAAATAGATGCTTGTAACAGTGATTTTTAAAGAATATGAGAAACTAAAACTTAATAAAAAAATATTGACAAGGGTTTACTAAAAATAAAAAGTCAACCAAAGCTCGCTTTTAAGAAAAGACAATCATTATAACCAAATTTATAAAGATAATGTTATCAAAATAACTGTAGATAAGTGAACAAGCTATAATATATTGGATTGATTTGTTTTGTGGCACAGGAGGTACAACAATAGGAATACATTTGGATATTGCTAAGGTTTATGTGTGTAAAGCATTTGTAATGAGATATGTATTGTGTTTTGTTATGAGAAAAAAGCTTCAATATTATTGATAGGTAAGATAGATTTAGAAACAAGCTTAGACAAAATAAAAACCATTTCTCACATAATTTTTCTTATCACTCCAAAGGTGAACAACTAGACTCCCAATTGACTATATTCCACTTAAATATAAAGACTGAAAAATATTCGTATATTTAATTCCTTATACGAACCCCTTAAAAATTAAATATTTATGATTCAATTTAAAAAAGTAAAACACAAGAAAACCTTCGTGCTTTTTTTTTTTTGTACATTTCCTTAAATCAATTTGTATATTCACAAATTAATGACCGTGTCATTTTAGGTTACTTTCCATCGTGGTCGGAAAGTTGGACATCTGCAAATCAAAACTCCAAATTAAGAGAAATACCCAATTTTGTCAATTATGTATTTCTTTCGTTTGCAAAACCAAACTTATCCTATACGGCTGGATCCTACGACATTTCACAAACAGGAATTCAAGTCCCCTATGATGGGTGCACCTTGAAAGAAAGTGTAATGGCCTTGAAAAATAAAGGGATTAACGTCATTCTATCCATAGGAGGAGAAACCTATTGGGAGGATAGTGATGCATACAACATTGATTACCAGCAAATAAAAGATTTGGTGGACGACATTGGTTTTGTTGGGATAGACTGGGACTTCGAACCCAATGGTTCTTTTGCAAATATTGGAAGTCCTGAAAATGTTCAGCATTTCATAGATTTTTTCAATAATTCGAGGGCATTGATGCCCAAAAACGAAGGCTATATATTGGCTTGCGCCCCTAGTGGCGTAGGTGCTTTGGGAGGCTCGACAAACGATGATCCGACATCTCCTTTTGCCTTTGTCAATAGAAACGCTTTGACTGGAGAAGATGACACCTACCTTTATAACTCGACAGTACAAACCAATGGTATCAACTTGTTTGGTTTTTCAGCAACAGGACATATGATTCCCGTTATAGCGAGTGTTGGCTCAAAAATAGATTTAATAGCCTTTCAGGGATACAATGCTGGAGCCAGTACAAATCGGTCCATAATGTATGATGCCTTTGCGTATTATGCGGAACAGTACGACATAAGCATTGCAGCAGGAATAAATTTTCCTAACGTAACGGGAGTTTATGAGTACACACATCAAAATGTAGCTTCATTGTCCAATCACATAGAAGAACACGGATATAGGAGTGACAACAATGATGGTATTATGATTTGGCAAATACTAATGGAGCAGCCCAATAGGTCTGCTTATTCCTATCTCAATGTAGCCAGTGCCGTGTTGAATGGAGAATCAGAAGAAGCATCAATACAAAATGCAAATAGCTATTCATTGTCTCCCTATGATGGAGGAGCTGGCGACAACACTTGTATTGTTACAAATGGAGGCAACACATTTTGTGATGTAAGTGAATATGATGCAACAAATTCCTACCCAATAGCCAATACGCAAGTATATTATGAATGTAAGATATGGAAGAACCAATGGTATGCGAATCCAAATCAAATTCCAGGAGAGAATAGTGTTTGGGCATTCGTCTCAGATTGTGATGAAGAAACTGGTTGTACATTGTCCGTAACGGAAAATACTTTGCACACTTTAGATTTACACCCAAACCCGTCTAGTAATTTCATTGAAATTTCAAATCTAGATAAGATTAGAAGTTATAAAATATACAATTCATCTGGCCAATACATTGTTAATGGGCTCATTGAGCGAAATGGAAAAATCGATATTCGCAAATTGAGCAAAGGCGCCTACTTTATTCAATTAGAAAACAATACTGTTAAGTTCATAAAAGAATAAGATGAACACTCCCTTAAAGTGCAGTTTTTTTTAACTGTAGATAAGTAAAAGGATACTATGAGAGCGTAGTCTTTTAAAACACCAAGTTGCCTAGAAGAATGTATTCCATAACCCCTTACAGAAAAAAATACTTAAAGCAACTTGGATTAATTAACTGTAAAAGAAGTCGCTGTACAGTTTTAAACCTTACCTGTCTATGGACAAAACATTAAAATCGGAGTTAATCACTATACAAATCAAACAAAAATGAAAGTATGAAAAACAAAAGTTAAAAAGATTTTTTCAGATGGATATTCAAAAGGTAATATAGCTATTGGATTAGCTAACCGATTGGGGGAGAATCAGGATTATATTGGGATGAAGTAACAATTGTTAAAGTATTGATTAATTTAAACAAACCTAATAATGAAACATCAAATAGAATTTATGTTAACAAACAAAGATTAAAACTGGAAGTAGAATTTATTAACTTAACTAAACACGGCTTCATAGTGTGACTTTATTTAATTAGTTGCTCCTTAATATCAACTTAGATAATTGATTACCAATAAAATAAGT
>JAHDHI010000092.1 GCA_020631395.1 Bizionia sp. | reverse complement strand
AAAATAAAAACACATCCAATTGTTATATTAATAATAACAAAATATTAAAAAAACCTATATTTGCACAGAATTTAGAATTCATTTTATGAGCAAATTAGTAGTCGTAGGTACCGTAGCTTTTGATGCTATCGAAACTCCTTTTGGAAAAACAGATAAAATACTTGGTGGTGCAGCTACCTATATTGGTTTGTCTGCATCGAACTTTAATGTCGATGCAGCCTTGGTATCTGTTGTTGGTGGAGATTTCCCGCAAGAGCATTTGGATCTTTTAACGAGCAAGAACTTGGATATTTCCGGAATAGAAATCGTAAAAGAAGGAAAGACTTTCTTTTGGAGCGGTAGATATCATAACGATATGAACTCCCGAGACACTTTGGCCACGGAGCTCAATGTATTGGAGCATTTCAACCCTGTAGTTCCTGATGATTATAAAGATGCAGAGATTGTGATGTTGGGGAACTTGCATCCATTGGTACAGCAAGGTGTATTGGATCAAATGAACAAAAAGCCGAAATTGGCTATTTTGGATACTATGAATTTCTGGATGGACATTGCGTTGAACGACTTGTTGAGTGTCATTAAAAATGTGGATGTAATTACCATAAACGATGAAGAAGCCAGACAATTGACTGGTGAATACTCCTTGGTGGTAGCCGCTCGTAAAATTCACGCGATGGGACCTAAATACGTCGTGATAAAGAAAGGAGAACATGGTGCCCTGTTGTTTCACGAAAACGAAGTGTTCTACGCACCAGCATTGCCATTGGAAGAAGTATTTGATCCAACAGGAGCTGGAGATACGTTTGCAGGAGGTTTTGCAGGTTACATAGCCAAAACCGGAGACACGTCTTTTGAGAACATGAAGAATGCTGTCATCTATGGCTCCACATTAGCTTCCTTCTGTGTCGAAAAATTTGGCACTGAACGAATGGAGAACCTAACGAATGAAGAAGTCTATAAACGCTTGCAGCAATTCAAGGATTTAACACAATTTGAAATCAAATTAACATAAACTAACGCGCTCAAAATTTGAGCGCGTTTTTTATTAAATATATATTTGTCGTTTCTGTAAAAAACAGAATTATAAAACACAACTGCTACAACAACTAAACAATGAGTGACATTTTAAAACATGAGTGTGGTATTGCAATGGTTAGGCTATTGAAACCCTTGGAATTCTATAAAGAAAAATACGGAAGCGCATTTTATGGAGTAAATAAAATGTATCTATTAATGGAAAAACAGCACAATCGCGGTCAAGATGGAGCTGGTTTTGCCAGTATAAAATTAGATACGAAACCTGGTGAACGCTACATAAGTAGAGTACGCTCCATACAACAGCAACCCATTCAGGATATTTTTGCCCAAATAAACGAGCGAATAAACAAAGAGCTTACCCAAAATCCAGAATACAATGATGATGTCGCACTACAGAAAAAGAACATTCCCTATATAGGCGAAGTCTTTTTAGGGCACGTACGTTATGGAACCTTTGGTAAGAACAGCGTAGAAAGCGTACATCCCTTCCTAAGGCAAAACAACTGGATGCACAGAAATCTCATTATGGCTGGGAATTTTAACATGACCAATGTCAAAGAGCTTTTCAAGAACTTGATAGATTTGGGACAGCATCCAAAAGAATATACGGATACTATTACCATAATGGAAAAGATCGGTCACTTTTTAGACGATTCGGTTAGCAAGATCTATAAAAAACTAAAAAAGGAAGGCTACAACAAAAATGAGTGCTCTCCTTTGATCGCCGAACGCTTGAATGTTGCAAAAATATTGAGACGTGCCGCAAAAAACTGGGATGGCGGTTATGCCATGGCTGGTTTGTTGGGACATGGGGATTCTTTTGTACTTCGTGACCCTGCCGGTATACGTCCAGCTTATTATTATCAAGATGATGAAGTGGTGGTTGTAGCATCCGAACGCCCTGTCATACAAACCGCTTTCAATGTGGAATTCGACGATGTCAAAGAATTGGATCCTGGTCACGCCATAATCACTAAAAAATCTGGGGAAGTATCCATTAAACAAATATTGGAACCTCTTGAACGTAAAGCATGTTCCTTTGAACGCATCTATTTTTCGCGTGGCAGCGATGCAGAAATATATCAAGAACGGAAAGAGCTTGGTAAGTTATTAATGCCACAAGTTCTAAAATCCATTGACAACGATACGAAAAATACAGTTTTCTCATACATACCCAATACGGCAGAAACGTCTTTCTTCGGTATGATTGAAACCGTTGAAGAGCATCTCAACGAAAAAAAGACACAGGCTATCTTGGATGGCAAGGGAGGTTTAAGTGCTGAAACGGTGATAGACATTCTATCAGAAAGACCTCGTATTGAAAAAATAGCCATCAAGGATGCCAAACTTAGAACCTTCATTACTGAAGACAGCAGTCGTGATGATTTGGTAGCTCACGTATATGATGTAACATATGGAGTCATTAAACCAAGTGACAATTTGGTCATAATCGATGATAGCATCGTTAGAGGAACTACGCTTAAAAAGAGCATCATAAAAATGATGGATAGATTGCATCCAAAAAAGATAGTAGTCGTATCCTCTGCCCCTCAAATTCGTTATCCGGACTGCTACGGCATAGACATGGCCAATTTGGAAACTCTAGTTGCCTTCAATGCGGCATTGGAGCTATTAAAGGACAACAACAAATACCATCTGGTAGAAGAGGTCTATAAAAAATGTAAAGCACAGGTTAACCTCGAAGACAAAGATGTAGAAAACTTTGTCAAAGAAATTTACGATCAATTCTCCCCTGAAGAGATTTCCAAGAAGATAGCTGCACTTTTAAGTGACGAATCTGTTAATGCCAAAGTGGAAATCATATTTCAACCAGTAAGCAATTTGCACAAAGCTTGCCCTAAAAATCTAGGGGATTGGTATTTTACAGGAGATTATCCTACTGTTGGAGGAAATAGAGTGGTAAACAGAGCCTTTATCAATTTTTATGAAGGTAATAAAGAAAGAGCCTATTAACGCTCCAATCAAAATCAACAATTCAAGACCAGCAAATTAAAGTTCTGGACACAAATCATATTAACTCAAAAAAAACCAAACTCTAGTTTGGTTTTTTTATATGCAAATCTTTTCTTTCACGAGACTACATTTCATTTTCAATGTTTTTTTATAACTAGAGACAATAAATAGATCATATGCTAGTTATAGTACATACCATAACATAAGTAGGTTAAGTCATGGTAAATTTGGGACAAGAAAGGTGAGCGAGAGTTCACCTTTTTTATTTAAAATATTTTGTAAATCGTTCATTATCTGATACAAAAATACATTTTATCGGATTTCTACACTTTTAATCTAAAAAAAGATACAATTCACCTATCTCTTGATTATATTTGAACTTACCATAACATAAGTAGGTTAAGTTCATGGTAGATTTGGGGCAAAAAAGGTGAACTCTCGTTCACCTTTTTTATTTGCCATAAATTTCTCCAAGGCAAGTTCACGCAACATTTGGCAGAAGTACGTTTTCAAACTTTAATCATTTACAACAAGGCAAATCTCGAGGCCATTAACCCTCCCCTAGAATAATAATGAAAAAAGCAAGCTTAAATTTAAGCTTGCTTTTTTCATTTTATGGAGTACTGTATTCTTACTTACTTTGCCTCAGCATAACGTCTTTCAACTTCATTCCAATTGATTACATTAAAAAATGCATTGATATAATCTGGTCTTCTATTCTGATAATTCAAGTAATAGGCATGTTCCCAAACATCCAATCCCAAAATCGGTGTTCCTCCACAAGTCACACCAGGCATTAAAGGATTGTCTTGGTTTGGAGTTGAGCATACTTCTACTTTACCTCCTTTATGTACACACAACCAAGCCCATCCAGAACCAAACTGGGTAGCAGCTGCTTTGCTAAATGCTTCTTTAAAGGCATCCACAGATCCATAGGCAGCTTCGATTGCGTCTTTCAATTCTCCAGACAAACGTCCTTTTCCTTCTGGATTCATAACTTCCCAAAACAATGAGTGATTGTAAAACCCTCCTCCATTGTTTCTAACCGCTTTGTTATCCATATCCAAATTGGCAAGAATTGCTTCTATGGATTGTCCTTCCAAATCTGTTCCTTCAATGGCAGCATTTAGCTTGGATGTGTATCCGTTATGATGTTTCGAGTGATGTATTTCCATTGTACGAGCATCGATGTTAGGTTCCAAGGCATCGTACGCATATTTTAGTTTTGGTAATTCAAAAGCCATAATTTTAAATTTTATGTTGTTAAATAAATTCGACCAAATTTACGGATAAAAGCGTTCAATAAAAAATAATAAATAGCTATGAAATCATTGATAGTTTTTATCTTGTCTCAAAATTCATCCCAATATGTCAAAAGGCCTTTCTTTTAGTGTTTATGATGCTTCTGCTGGAAGCGGGAAGACATTTACGCTCGTAAAGGAATACCTTAAAATACTGTTTGCTTCAAACAACAACGAGAAATTCAAGCAGGTATTGGCCATCACGTTTACAAACAAGGCCGTTGGAGAAATGAAAGCCCGTATTCTAGAAATGCTAAAAATGTTTTCGGACGATGCCATTCTAAAGACACCTAATAGCATGTTCAAGGCCATCTGTGAAGAATTGCCCATCGATGCAAAAAAACTTCACAATAGATCCAAAACCATATTGAATACGATAATGCACAATTATGCAGCATTCGACATTTCTACCATAGATGGGTTCAATCATAGATTGATAAGGACCTTTGCCCATGATTTGAAGCTACCTTTGAATTTTGAAGTAGAATTGGATGTGAAGTCTCTATTGAACGAAGCCGTGGATAGCTTGATTGCCAAAGCTGGGAGCGAGAAAACCCTAACCAAGGTATTAATAGATTTTGCCTTGGAAAAAGCAGATGATGACAAAAGCTGGGATGTCTCTCGGGATTTCAATGCCATTGCATCTCTATTAGTCAACGAGAACGATTTAAAATACGTAAAGACACTTGAAGACAAGTCTCTCGAAGACTTCAACGATCTAAAACAATCGTTGAGCCTTAAAATTAAAACAGCTGAAAAGACGGTGATAGACTCAGCTGAAGGTGCTCTAAATCTTATAGAAAGCAATGGTTTGGATTTTTCTGATTTTACACGAAGTACTTTACCCAATCATTTTAAAAAAGCCAGTGAATTCAACTTTTTGGGATTGTACTCGAACCAATTGGAAAGCAATATTGCAGAAGGCATAAAAATATATAACAAAAACCTGGATCCGATTAAGGCTGGCACGATAGATTCCATTTTACCACAAATAGGAAACTACTATCAAAGTACGAAGTCTGCCGTATTTCATCTTAAATTCCTGAAAGCCTTCTATAAGAACATAACGCCTCTATCTGTTTTGAATGCCATCAACAATGAATTGAACAACATCAAGGTCGAACAAAACAAAATGCTTATTTCCGAATTCAACAGCATTATCAGCAATGAAATAAAAGATCAGCCCACACCATTCATATATGAGCGCATGGGAGAAAAGTTTCGTCATTATTTCATTGATGAATTTCAAGACACCTCACAACTGCAATGGGAAAACCTAATTCCTCTAATAGACAATACACTTACCGGAGAAAACTTGAAAGGAGAGCGAGGAACCGCAATGTTGGTAGGAGATGCAAAACAAGCCATTTACAGGTGGCGCGGAGGAAAAGCGGAACAATTCATAGGCCTAACCAAAGGAGATAGGTCATTTCAAATCGAACAAGCCAATGTACGCTTGGAAAGCAATTATAGGAGCTTCGAAAACATCGTTACATTCAACAATCATTTTTTCGAGTATCTATCTACCGTTGCCTTTAGCAATATGGACTATGCCCAATTATACAAAAACGCAACACAACGACCATTTATAGAAGCCGAAGGTTATGTCTCTTTGAATTTCTTAGACTTTGAAAAAGAGGATGACAAGAACGAAGTATACTCAGAACAGGTATTGCAAACCATCAACTCCTGCATTGATTCCGGTTATGAACTAAAGGACATTTGCATTCTCGTTAGAAAGAAAAAAGAAGGAATTGCCATTGCCGAATACTTGAGCAATGTTGGTTTAAAAATAACATCCTCGGAGACGATGCTAATCAACAACTCCCCCGAAGTTCGTTTCACCAACAGCATCCTAAGCTTATTGCTAAACCCAAAAGATAGCGATTCCAAGATTTTTGTTTTGGATTACTTGGCAGAGACGTACAATATAAAGGACAAGCACGACTATTTTATAAGTCACATACATTTGGATTTAAATGCCTTCTTTGAAAGTTTTAAAATGTTTGACATAGACATTAGTCCCAAAACGCTCATACAAGAACCTTTATATGACATAGCCGAAAGCATAGTCAGAAATTTCAAATTTGTGGAAACATCCAATGCCTACATCCAGTTTTACTTGGATGTAGTTCTAGAATATTCTCAAAAACACATTTCTGATGCTTTAGCCTTTTTGGAATATTTCGACAAAAAGAAAGATAGTTTGAGCATTGTCTCTCCACAAAATCAGAACGCGGTTCAAATAATGACCATTCACAAATCCAAGGGCTTGGAGTTTCCGATAGTCATATTTCCTTACGCTCAATTAGACATTTACAATGAAATAGACCCGAAAGAATGGTATGCCCTTGACAAAGAAAAGTATAATGACTTTTCTCATACATTGCTCAATTACACCAAAGATTTCGAGTTTTATGACAATATGGGGCTTCAGATTTATGAGAGGCATCAAGCTGCCTTGGAATTGGACAATCTAAATTTGCTCTATGTAGCATTGACAAGACCAATAGAACAATTGTATGTCATTGGCAAGAAGGACATCAACAAAAAAGGAGATGTAAATTCAAGGACTTACTCAGGTTTACTAATCAATTACCTCATGCAGGCTGGAGAGTGGAATGATTCCCAATTGAATTATAGTTATGGAAGCCCGAAAAAGAAAAGCCAAAAACAGGATAATAGGGACAATACCATAGAACATTCGGAGTTTATCTCCATAGCAAAAGAAGAGCACAACATTAAAGTAATATCCAATTCAGGTTACCTATGGGACACCGAACAACAAAATGCCATCGAGAAAGGAAATCTCATCCACGACATAATGGCCCACATCAATACGAAAGAAGACATAGCTTTCGTCATTGAAGAGTTTGTGACATCTGGCACTATAAACAAAAAGCAGGCCTATTCGCTGCTAAAGACCATTCATCAAATAGTAGAACATCCAGAGCTCGAAAATTATTTCAATGCGGCTCATACCATATACAATGAACGTGACATCATTACAAAAACAGGAAAGATTCTAAGGCCCGATCGTCTGATCATAGATAAAGAAAAAGGAGTTATAATAGATTACAAGACGGGATTGCACAATCCTAAATACCAACATCAATTACAAGACTACCAAGATGTATTGGAAGAGATGGGAATAGAAGTCACCCGTAAAATACTTATTTATATAAACGACACCATTAAAATTATCAACTATTAGAACGTCATCATTTTCCCCTTGAGTCATCACTTGTAATTACTTTTATCCAAAATACTAAAAAAACAAGATTGAAAAAAAGGATATTGGTTTATACCATCAACACAAAAAACATTTTAAATTTGCAATAAAACAAACACACTATGTACGGTAATATAAAAGAGCATTTAAAATACGAAATCCAAAACATAAAAGACAACGGCCTTTTTAAAGAAGAACGCATCATCACTTCTCCACAAGGCGCCAAAATAACATTGAATACGGGTCAGACGGTTTTGAACTTTTGTGCAAACAATTATCTGGGTCTTTCTTCTCACCCTGAAGTCGTCCAAGCTGCAAAGGATGCTATGGACACACATGGCTTTGGAATGTCTTCCGTTCGCTTTATTTGTGGGACACAAGACATACATAAAGAGTTAGAACAAAAAATAGCAGATTTCTATGGAACCGAAGACACCATATTGTATGCAGCTGCCTTTGATGCCAATGGAGGTGTTTTCGAACCTTTGTTGGGAAAAGAAGATGCCATCATATCGGACTCTTTGAACCATGCTTCCATAATAGACGGTGTTCGCTTGTGCAAAGCTGCTCGATACCGCTATCAGAACAACAATATGGAAGAGTTGGAAGCTAGATTGATAGAGGCCAATGAAAATGGTGCACGTTTCAAGATCATAGTGACGGATGGTGTATTTTCCATGGATGGCATAGTTGCCTCATTGGATGAAATCTGTGATTTGGCGGACAAGCATGACGCCTTGGTCATGATAGATGAATGTCATGCAACGGGTTTCATAGGTAAAACTGGACGTGGCACCTTGGAGGAAAAAGGTGTTTTGGGAAGAATAGACATCATTACTGGCACGTTGGGAAAAGCAATGGGCGGAGCAATGGGTGGATACACCACGGCAAAGAAAGAAGTCATAGAAATTCTTCGTCAACGTTCAAGACCATACTTGTTTTCAAATTCTTTGGCACCAGCAATAGTTGGAGCATCAATTAAAGTGTTCGATATGTTATCCAACAATAGCGAATTGAGGGACAAATTGGAATGGAATACAAATTACTTTAAAAAAGGTATGAAATCTGCTGGATTCGATATCGTAGATGGTGATTCGGCAATCGTACCTGTAATGCTATATGATGCGAAACTATCTCAAAATATGGCCAATATGCTATTGGATGAGGGTATTTATGTCATTGGATTCTTTTATCCAGTGGTACCAAAAGAAAAAGCAAGAATAAGAGTACAACTCTCTGCAGCTCATGAAAGACAACACTTAGACCTAGCAATTGAGGCTTTTACGAAGGTAGGCAAAGCATTAAACGTTATTTAAAACCATTCCATTGTTGGCAACAAATAGTAGCAGTAACCAATATTTTTATATATTTGTCTTTGTTAATAATGTTTAACAACTTATTTTTGCTCTAATTAACACTTAAAAATTAAATTTTTGAATATGAAAAATCTTAGCAGATTATTATTCGCACTAGTACTTATAGTAAGTTTTAACAATGCGAATGCACAAAACCAGGATAATCCTTGGGCCATTGGCTTTGGTATAAACGCTGTAGACGTTTATCCAGTTGGAGAGGATGCTCCACAAGGAGATTACTTTGATGAATTTTTCAATGTGAAAGATCATTGGAATATTCTTCCTTCTCTATCTACATTAAATGTATCTAAATATGTAGGAGACAATTTTATAGTTTCTGTTGGTGGTTCTATCAATAAAATTGAGAAATGGGGTCAATTGACTACGCCTGCAGGAGATGTTGATGTAGCTGTAAATGATTTAAATTATTATGCTGTTGATGCTGGTGTTAAATATAGCTTTGCAAGTTTAATAAACTCTAAGAAATTCGAACCAACTTTAGGTGTTGGTGGTGGTTACACTTGGATAGAAGAAGGTCCATTCAACAGTAATGGTGCTGGAAACAAAAGCAACCTTGGTGCTGGAACTTTAAACGGATCCTTAGGATTGACTTATTGGTTTACTGACAATATCGGTTTCAACGTAGGCACAAACTACAAGCATGCTTTTTCTGATGATGGAGTTAAACATTTTCAACATACTGCAGGTTTCTCTGTGAGGTTTGGTGGAAAAGATACTGATGGTGATGGAATCTATGACAAAAACGATGCTTGTGTAGACGTATTTGGTTTAGAAGCTTTCAACGGATGTCCTGATACTGATGGTGATGGTATAGAAGATAGCAAAGATAGCTGTCCAAACGTAGCAGGTTTAGTTGAATACAACGGGTGTCCTGATACAGACGGTGATGGCATTGTAGACAACAGCGACAAATGTCCTACTGTAAAAGGTCTTAAGGCTTTGGCTGGATGTCCTGATGCAGACAACGATGGTGTTGCCGATGGTGATGACAAATGTGTTAACGAAGCAGGTCCTGCAGCTAACAATGGTTGTCCTTGGCCAGATTCTGATGGAGATACAGTTTTAGACAAAGATGACAAATGTCCTAATGAAGCTGGTACTGTAGCTAACAACGGATGTCCTGAGCCTACTGTTCCAGATGCAGTTGTTCTTGCTCAATTGACTGACTATGCTAAGACTATCTTGTTCGATACAGGAAGATCTTCTTTCAAAAAAGAAACTTACTCTGTATTACAAGCTATCACAGCGATATTGAAAGAATACCCAGATTCTAAATTTACAATAGAAGGTCATACTGATAGCGTTGGTAGCAAAACAACCAACCAAAAATTATCAGATTCAAGAGCCAATGCTGTTAGAACTTACTTGATAGAGAATGGTATTGCTGCAGACAGATTGACTGCTCAAGGTTTTGGAGAAGATTACCCAATCGACACCAACAAAACTAAAGCTGGAAGAAAAAATAACAGACGTGTAGATGTAAAACTTAAAAAATAAGGATTACAACACTCTAAATAAGTTTATAAAAACGCTTCGGTATACCGAAGCGTTTTTTATTTTTATACAATGAAGAGTTTTATTTTTGATGTTTTATACGACCTAAACAACAGAGGAAAGGATCTATCCAAGCTAACCTTTGTATTACCAAGCAAACGAGCTGGTTTATTTTTAAAACAAGAGTTATCCAACGTTGTAAATAAAACCATTTTTTCCCCAACCATCGTTAGCATAGAAGAGTTCGTAGAAGAATTGGCCCAGCTCAAAACAATATCCAACACAGAACTGCTTTTCGAATTTTACAATAGCTATGTCCAATTAACAAAAAAAGATGAAAGAGACACGTTCGAAGGCTTTTCCAAATGGGCACAAATACTACTACAGGATTTTAACGAAATCGATCGTTATCTAATTTCCCAAAGCAATATTTTCGAATACCTCAGTGCCATTAAAGAATTGGAACATTGGTCACTCGAAGAACATAAGACGAAAGTGGTCAAAGATTATCTTAAGTTTTGGGACAAATTAAAGATCTACTACAAGCATTATACGGAAAGCCTACTGAGTAAGAAAATTGGATATCAAGGATTGATTTACAGGGAAGCAATAGAAAACATTCAATCGTACATTAATAGCAAGCAGGGTACATATCATATATTCCTTGGGTTCAATGCCTTGAATACGGCCGAAGAAACCATAATACAAGAACTACTGCAAAACGAAATGGCTGAGACATTCTGGGATGTCGATAAAGCTTTCTTGAACAACCCCATTCATGATGCTGCATTATTTACTAGGCAACATAGAAAAAGCTGGAAATACTTTAGAGACAACCCTTTCAATTGGTTAACGAGCAATTATACCAGCCCCAAGGAAATCACCGTGCTTGGCATACCCAAAAACATAGGGCAAGCAAAGACCATAGGCACACTTCTAAAATCAATATCAAAGCATAACCCCTCGCTTGAAAGCACTGCTGTCGTTCTGGGTGATGAAGATTTGCTCATTCCTGTATTGAATTCAATTCCAAAAAGTGTTGACTCCTTAAACATTACAATGGGCTTTCCTTTGAATTCAATTCCCCTGGCTTCGTTATTTGAATTGCTATTTACCATACAAAAGAAAGGTACTGGAAACTATTACCACAAAGAAGTCATAAGCATTCTTTCCCATCAATTCATCAAACCTCTTTTTCTCTTTGAAGCTATAGATACTGCTTCAACCATCATTGAGAACATTCAGAAAAACAACTTGGTCTACTTGTCCATTTCCGATATAAAGAAACATAACAAAACGCATCATGAGCTAATAGATCTATTGTTTTCAAATTGGAATGACGATGCACAAAAGGCTATCTCCAATTGCTTCAAGATCATTTCAAAATTGAAGGACAACCTTTCAGAGGAAAAAGACTCCAATACCTTGTCTCTAGAATATCTGTTTCGTTTCAACACCTTGTTCAATGAGCTTTTCAGATTGAATGAAGGTTTTTCCCATATAAATGACATATCTGCACTGTACGGAATATACAAAGAACTTCTAAGCTCTGAAACATTGGATTTTCAAGGAGAGCCATTGCTAGGTCTACAAATAATGGGAATGTTGGAATCTCGTGTGCTGGATTTCGAGACTGTTATAATCTCCTCTGTGAATGAAGGTATTCTACCCTCAGGAAAAAGCAACAATTCATTTATTCCATTCGATGTCAAAATTGAAAACGATTTACCAACATACAAAGAGAAAGATGCAGTTTACACCTATCATTTCTATAGGTTGCTACAACGTGCAAAGAACATTTACATTCTATATAACACAGAAGCAGACACATTGACTGGCGGAGAGAAGAGTCGTTTCATCAACCAGTTGGAACTGGAGGGCATACACGACATAAAGCACAAAATAATAACGCCTAAAGTTCCAGGTCTGAAAGTAGGCTTAAAATCTTTGAAAAAGACGGAAAGCGTGATCGAACAATTAAAAGCAATCGCAAAAAAAGGCTTTTCGCCATCGTCCATTACCAATTACATAAGAAACCCAATGGATTTCTATTACCAAAGGCTATTGAACATCAAAGACATTGAAGATGTTGAAGAAACCGTAGCTGCCAACACGATGGGAACCGTAGTCCACAATACCCTTGAAAAACTTTATACACCTTACATAGGTTCATTTTTAAGCATAGAAGGCTTAAAAGCAATGAAAGCTGAAATTGATGCAACTACAACTTACTTTTTCAACAAGGAATACAAAGATGGGGATATGACCAAAGGCAAAAACCTAATTGTCTTTGAAATAGCCAAGCGTTATGTTTTGAATTTCATAAACCTAGAAATAGATGACTTGAAACAAGGAAATACAATAAAAATTGTTGCATTGGAAGAAGAAAACAAAATAACGTTGCCTATTTCCGAATTGGATTTCGAAGTCTCCATAAAAGGAACGGTAGATCGCATTGACGAATACAATGGCATCACTAGGATCATAGATTACAAAACAGGGAAAGTATCCCAAAACCAAGTCGAGATAGTTGACTGGAAAGACATTGCCACCGATTACAAAAAGTACAGCAAAAGCTTTCAAGTATTGACTTATGCTTACATGCTAAACTATTCCAAGCCTCAAAATTCACCTATGGAAGCTGGTGTAGTGTCTTTTAAGAATTTGAGTTCAGGCTTTCTAAAGTTCATGAAGAAGGAACAAGTTCGTGGCGGTAAAAAGAACTCTTTAATAACTCAAGATACATTGGACTCTTTTTATGAAGAGCTCAAAAAGGTCATCATTGAAATTTGCAATCCAGATATTGATTTTATAGAAAAAGAAGTTTAAAATGACAAATACCAACATTGTTTTACATAGAAAAGATAAAAAACCCATTGTATGGGACGCCTTTTACGAAAACAACAAAAAGGAAAAACCTCTAGTTGTTTTTTGTCATGGCTATAAAGGGTTCAAGGATTGGGGAGCCTGGAACATAATGGCAGAAGCATTTGAGAAAGTGGGATTTTTTTTCGTCAAGTTCAATTTTTCCCATAACGGGGGCACAGTAGAGAATCCTATTGATTTTCCAGACCTAGAAGCTTTCAGTGAAAACAACTACAGCAAAGAGTTGGATGATTTGGATGACATTTTAAACTTTCTACTATCCGACGAAAATGCATTTATCAAAGAAATAAATACAGATAACATAACTTTAATCGGGCATTCTCGTGGCGGTGGAATTTCCATTATAAAGGCTAGTGAGGATTCGCGAGTAACAAACCTAATCACTTGGGCAAGCGTCTGTGATTTTGCAAAACGCACAGCTACTACCGGAGACTTGGAGGAATGGAAAAAAAATGGTGTAAAATATGTTTTAAATGGAAGAACAAAGCAAAAAATGCCTCACAATTATCAATTTTACGAAGATTTCAAAGCCAATGAGTCTCGTTTAAACATTGAGTCATCAGAAAAGAAGTTGACCATTCCCCACTTGGTCATTCACGCCAAGGATGATCCTGCCGTAAAATACATTGAGGCTGAATCCTTGCATCATTGGAATCCTAAAAGCATCTTGCTTTCCATAGAGGATAGTGATCATGTATTTGGAGCCAAGCACCCTTGGACAGAAACATTGCCTCCAAAAGCCCTAAAGGAAGTCATTGATGCAAGCATATCGTTTGTTTGACATCAAACAAGTTTCATACTACAATGTTTAATGATTTTTTCCAACAACAACTCCCTATCTACTGGCTTTGTTAGATTGGACTACCTAGTAAATTTGGTATAAATTTCTAAGCGACTTTTCTGTTGTTATTA
>JAHDHI010000012.1 GCA_020631395.1 Bizionia sp. | reverse complement strand
TAAAGTAACTGCAATGAAATTGCAGGGTTTTAACCTTTAACTAGAAAATAAAAAAGAGAACCTTTTTCTATTGCATGTTGTTTGTTTTAGCATTTTAGCTGTTGTTGAAAATTCATAGTTTAAGCCTGCAAAATTGCGTTAAAAAATGATCCTGCCCAAACAATTAAACAAGAAAATTAATCAAAAATTAAAACATCATAACTTAATCAAAACGAGAGTTGTTTTTATTGTGTTTCATCAACTAAAATTAGATTTTTTAGCTAAACAATTTAATTACCATAAGCATTATCTTATATAATATATTTAGCGATGAACCTATTTACACTAGAGCTTAAACCTATACATAATAAGGATATAAGGCACAAAAAAACCTACTAGTTAATTTCTAGTAGGTTTTTAAAAATTTGTTTTATACTAAAGTTAGTTACCTGTTACTTCTACATTATCCACATGGTATCTAGTTGTCACACCTGGATCTGAACCAGTATATCTAAAAGCAATTCTGACATTGCCAGTGACACATGTCAGATTTACAGGTCCAGCGGCTTCGAATGAACCAAATCCATTTGATGGCCCATCTGGAATTGTAACATCTTCCAATAACGACCAATTTGAATCTATTGAAGTATCAACAAAATCTGTAGATATATATACAGACATTACCTCTCCGCCATTAAAATTCGTTTGAACATCAAAATTCAAGACATCTTCAGTTGTATTATCTAAATTAATTTCTGGAGAAATCAACCAAGTATCCATATCGGCTTCACCTGTGTCAAAAGCGTTACCAATAGCATAGGTATTTCCACCAAAATCACTAATTCCCCATGTGTAAGAACCACCACCAATATTAATTAAGGACCAACCTGCTGCTGTAAGTTCCGCAGTATCTCCATAATTTTCAAAATCATCAGAAAAAATTGTTGTGGCTCCATTTATTGTCGTATCATCACAATTTACAGGAGTTGAGCTAATAAAGAATTCTGCTGGATCACATCTATCTGTATTTGAAAAATCGATACTATTTGTATCGTTAACAATTAACACGCTAAAGTCGCCTCCGAAATCTCTTGAATAAATACCAGAGATAGTACCTCTACCTGCTGCCAATGGGAATGATTTAAAGTCTGCAAATGTACTTGTCTGTAACGCAATTGTAGAACCAGTCTCACAGTTTTCAATCGTTCTAAAACCATCAAATTGATCTGTTGCTTCACCTGCATACGTATTTGTAGATTCTATTGCACCTCTAACAAACTGTGCATCTGAAATTTGAATCAAAGTATTTTCATCATCTTCAGACAAATCTGCAATGGCAACCATTTTAGGAGAAATAGTAACGACTTCTTGATCTCTAATTACGAAATCTTTATACTCAAATGGCTCTAACTGTTGCAATGTATTACCATTTGCTCTACCTAACGTCAATACCCCATTAGATTCTCCAACAGCTAAACCGTTAAGTCTAACATACACTTTACGACCGTAGTTGTAAAAATTAGAAAGGTCTCTTACGTTTATCTCAACTTTCAAACCTTTTCTAGGGTCTCCTGTTAAATCATTTTCATCCGTTGAATTCTGAATAATAATTTCTTCAAAGAAGTTTCCGCTAGCATCACTGGAGATTACATATCCTTCAACATACAAAGGCGCATCAAACTCCCAGGTACCTACGTCATCACCACCTGCTATGGCATCAGCATATCTCGCAGCTACTGCAGCAAAAGTTGTTTTTGTTCCAAAAGCTGAAGCATCCACTGCTGGCACTAAAACTTCTGGCACAGCGAAATCGTCATCTTCTACACAAGAATTTACAAATAGCATAGTTACTAAACCAAGTACTAACGCTAAAAATTTATTTGTTTTCATAGTTTTATGTTTTTAATATAATATTTTCTTTTCTTAAAATCTGTAATATACGTTTACAAAATAGTTTATGCCTCGACCATACCAGTATTTAGGACCGAACACTCTTTTAGGGCTGTTGCTATCGTCTCTTAATTCTCTATAGTTTGCATTTCTACCTTGTTCAAAACCTCCGGTTTTATATTCTTTATCCAATAAATTCCCTACACTCGCAAAGAAACCAACAAAGTTGTTTCCAATTTTCCATGATTTTCCACCTACTAGATTTACTACCATATAGTTGTCAAATTCTTCTTGTTTAAGTAATTCACGAGCTAATACAGGATCATAATCATTGAATGGCAATCCATCTATATCTTGATAGAAATTAGCTGTTCTTGTAATAGGGCTAACGTCAACATAAGCATTAGAAAAGAAATTAGCTGTAGCCCCAAACCACCAGTAATCCGGGTCTCTATATTCAAATCCTATAGATGCAGCTCGTTGTGGTCCACCTGCTAATTTATAGTCTTTTAAATTTGCTTCACCAAATGATACCGTTTGCCTATCAGCAGAAAGATACAAATTTGGATTGTTATCATATGTATATTGACCAACAGAAGCTGCTCCTTTTAATTTGATAGTTGGAGTTACTTGAGCTTCAATACCTAATTCTGCTCCAATATGTCTTTTATTAACACCTTGTAAAACTTCTGATATAAACTCACTCTCTACGGCACTACCTGTTTCATTTGTAAATCCTTGCACACCATCAGCGAAGTAAAACGAAATCTCGTTTGCATCTTCTATTTTAGTATAGAACCCTGTCAATCTCGCTTTTACTATTGGGGAACGGAAAATATAACTTATGTCAGCAGAAGATATTTTTTCTTCTGTAATGCTTGCAACATTGTCTATTCGTTCTAAGTTACTTACCCCGACATAATCATGATTAGATCTCGAATTGGTGTATGTATTCCTAATAGAAGGAGCCTGGGTCAAGTAACCTCCCTTAACATCTATTAAGTGCTTTCCTGTAATTTTATATGTAAAACCTGCTTTTGCACCAACACCTGTAAATTCCAATTTATCTCCTTCACCAAAACTATTGTCTTTTATAATATCTCCCTCAGCGTTATAAGTAACATTTGCTCCATTTTGAAAAAGTCCTTCTCTTTGGTAATCTGTTTTTGTAATACTACCAGCTATGAAAAAATCTATCCTATTATATTTAAATTGAGCTTGTGCGTATGAAGATAACTCGTGCGCTTCAATTTCATAGTGATATCTAAATTTTTCTCCTTCTTGAACCAAACGATCTGGGTTTTTCAAATCGAATTGAAAGCCATCAAAATTATCAACATTTGAAGCACCTACATTACTACCCAACAAATCTATTACCTCAGCAAAGTTTTCAGATCTTAAGTGCTTGTAGTTAACTGCTGCATTAAAGACAATATTATCACTCAACTCTGTGTTAAATATTGTATTTACTGTTAATTGCTTATCGTCATTTCTATCTTCATATAGATTGTAAGCCGCAGTCTGCCCTGACAAGTTTCTAGAATCGTTAGCAACAAATAAGTCTGTCCAATTTAATTGTCCGTCGTTCAAAAACTGCTGTTCTGCTCCGTAAGCTCCGTTTAAATCTGGCCCATCACTGTCTGCCAAATAATAACTTGGTAAATTTTGATAATAAGCTGGGCTAGGGTTGGCACCTCCTGCATTATCAATACGACTGTTTCCTATTTCACCAAACTGATACCCTATGTTTGTGCTCAAAGCTGTTTTAGATGAAATATCCCAAGTATGATTCAACATTATTATAGGTTCTTCCACTTCCTTGATACGAGAATTTCTTTTCTTTCCGTCTAAATACCCCCAATACTCATTGTACTTTATTCCTTTGAGATCGTAAACCTCTTGCGTGTTTGCAGAAGATTTCCCTCTTCTGTTTGGCGCATAGATGGATGTAAAGTTTATGCTATGTTTGTCATTGATCTTCTTTTCCACAGATGCAAAGAATGAATTGGAATCGTAAAGTGTTCCATCTTGAAACCCTTCATTTCCCCAACGTCTTCCGGCCATTATCGTATATGCCCAACCATCTGCCATCAAACCTGAAGCGTAACTGGCCATTATGCGATTCGTATAACTCCTATTTGAAGATGAATAGGTTACACGACCACCTTCTCTATAGTTGGAAGCTCTCGCATTGATGTTTGTCGTACCCAATACACCTCCAAAGTTGTATGCCGAAGGTGCCAATCCCGATGTGAACTCTTGATTTCTCATCACATCGTTCAATCCTCCCCAGTTGCTCCACTGTGGTCTTCCTGTATCGAACTTGTTCATTTCGATTCCATTTACCAAAACAGAACCGTTGTCTGAATCCAACCCTCTTACCCTAAAGAAAGACGAACTGAATTCGAAAGCCGCAGTACGCTGAAAAACGTCTCTGGAAGACGATAGCAAACCAGAGATGTTGTCCGATCCGCTGGTGTCATCGTTCAATTCATCGTCAGACAAAGTGATGGTGAACAAATCTGCTTGACTTCCGCGATCCACTTCAAGAGTCATATCTTGAATGTCCACGGTTTTCCCCTCATTGACTACTATGGGATATCTTCTGGTAAGAAATCCCGTCTTGGAAACCTTTAGCATTTGCTCACCGAAAGGCACTGCCTCCTTAAATAAGAACTGCCCCAGTCCATCGGTCGTTTCGGTTTGCCCCGTTTCCTCAACGGTAATCGTTACATCTGGAATGGGTTCGTCGGTTACAGCATCCTTTACACTGCCTTTTACAACCGTCTCTTGTGCAAAGCCTGCAAACGCCGAAAACATTCCGAATAAAAAAATAAATAAACTTTTTTTCATACTTGAAATACTAGTTAATAATTGTTTATACTCTAAATAATAATAATTTAAGGGGGTGCAAATGTACATTATTTCTTAGAAATATTTACTTTTGGCGTGAGTTTTGTATGCTTGCATAACAATTACATAACATTTATTACCAATGAAGAATTTAAAAGTGTGGCTATCGGCAGTTATAATCACTGCATTCGTTAGCGTTGATGCTCAGGAAGGGAAAAAGTTCAAGGTTCATACCGTTGCTTTTTACAATCTTGAAAATTTATTTGATACTGTAAATGACCCCGATAAAAACGATGAAGCTAGCCCGATGATGGAGATAAAAGCGAATCGTGAAGAGATTTACAAAAAGAAAGTGCACAATATGGCTAGGGTAATCTCGGATATTGGATTCGATGTCACGAAGAACACACCAGCCCTTGTTGGTGTTGCCGAAGTTGAAAACATAGAGGTTTTGGAACACGTCGTAAACGACTCCTTGCTTTTGGCAAAGGACTATGGCATCGTTCATTTCAATTCTCCCGACAGAAGAGGAATAGACGTAGGATTGTTATACCAAAAGGAATTGTTTCAACCCATTTCCAAAAGTACTCATACCTTGAAAATATTCGACGACCAATCCGGAAAACGCATACATACCAGAGATCAACTCCTAGTTACGGGGAAGCTGGATGGGGAAACCATACATGTCATAGTAAACCACTGGCCTTCTAGACGAGGTGGTGAAGCAAAAAGTAGGGCCAAACGTGTAGCTGCTGCCAAATTGAACAAACGCATCATAGACTCATTGCAAGTGTTGGATCCCTATGCCAAGGTAATTACAATGGGGGATTTAAATGACAACCCCAACAACGCAAGTGTGAAGGATGTACTCAAGGCCAAACGCAAGAAGAAAGATGTAAAGCTAAAAGGCATCTACAACCCAATGATCGACTTCTACAAAAAAGGTTTGGGTTCCAATGCATATAGGGACAGCTGGAGTCTATTTGACCAAATTATGGTAACGAAACCGTTAATAGATGAAGGTTATGACTCTTTCAAATTTTACAAGGCAGGCATTTACAACAAGAACTACATAATAAACAAGAAAGGAAGATATAAAGGATATCCAAAACGTAGTTTTGCAGACGGTGGCTTCACCAATGGATTTAGTGATCACTTTCCTGTATACATATATCTGATAAAAGAGATAAAGTATTAATTCTCATATTGAAGGTAAACAGAAGGCGAACTCATTGGGTTTCGCCTTTTTTCATAGATTGAAGGACTCTTCAATGCTTTTAATCGAAAAGGTCTTATCCTTTAACACTTCAAAAGTACAAACCCCATCTTTAGGACATTTCGAGTCATTCTTGTTCGGACTGTTTTCTTGACTCACCTTCTTTTGGGATTTCACCAAATCATAAATTTGAGGAATGTACAGTCTGGAATGTATTTGCTTAATGTAAATGATGGCTCCAAGACCATAACAAAGAAAATCGTCGTTCAATAGAGGGCATTCTATGAAAAAGCGACTTGATCAAGTCGCTTTTTTTATAAAAAAATGAAATCATTAGAACAAGGTAATAATAACTATTTTATCATTAATTCCTCTTAAAATAACGATTACGACAAAATTTAACACTTTTTTTTATCACATATTCACAAAACGATTATTTTTGCGAGCTGAAAACCCTTAAATTATCCGATAACATGAAAAAAACTACATTCGTAGCTTTATTTGTTTCAGCTGCCTTTTCCATAGGTGTACATGCGCAACAAACAAATCAAAATCAAAGAACAAGTATAAACCCACAAAGTGGTTTTGACCTCACTGACGAAACAATTGAATCTATTGAGAAAACTGGATTCGGTCGTTGTTTGACAGATGAAAACGAGCTTGCTCTTAAAAAAGAATACCCAAACAGAGGTACATCTCAAGAATTCGAAGCGTGGTTGGCTCCCAAAATAGAGCAAATCAAAGCCGATAGATTGGCGGGACGTACTACAAACGCAATCTACAACATTCCTGTTGTAGTACATATCGTTCACAATGGAGATGCTGTGGGAACTGGAGAAAACATATCCGACGCCCAAGCCTTGTCTCAAATTCAGGTAATGAATGAAGATTTCAGAAGAATGGCAGGCTCGCCAGGTGGTAGCAACACCACTGGTTTGGCAGTAGACGTAGAAATCAATTTTTGTATGGCAGAAGTAGATCCCAATGGAGCTTCTACCAATGGAATTGTTAGACACAACATTACGCCATACAGCAACAATGTGGCTGATACCGACGGTGCAGATTGGGAAACCAGAAACGATGTCGAGACCATGAAAGCTGCAACGCAATGGGATCCTACCCAATATTTAAACATGTGGACCATTAGACCTGGAGGAAATGATTTGAATGCTGGAGGATTAAATGGCTTGCTAGGTTATGCACAATTTCCTGACAACACTCCAAATCTAGGCGGATTGAATCCCTCTGGTGGAGCTGCAAACACTGATGGTGTAGTAGCTGGATACAATGTAATGGGAACAATTGCGGAAAACGATGGTACTTTTATCATGCACGGAACCTACAATCTAGGTCGTACTATGACTCATGAAGTTGGCCACTGGGTTGGTCTAAGACATGTTTGGGGAGATGGAGATTGTTCTGTTGATGATTTTTGTGCCGACACACCAAATGCTGCAAATCCAAACTACAACTGCAACGTGGTAGATTCTTGTACGGGATCTGCTGGCAATGACCAAGTTCAAAACTATATGGATTATAGCAACGATGCCTGTATGGATACATTTACCCAAGATCAAAAAGACCGTATTCAAGCTATTATGGGAGCTTCACCAAGACGTGTGGAATTGACTTCATCCACTGCTTGTAGCATAGCTCCTACCATTTACATAGCTTCAACTTTGCCTAACAACATAAATGAGGGAAGTGATTGCAACTATACGGACATTACCATCGATTTGGGTATCGCCGTTGGTTCTTCAGCAAGTACGACGGTTTCTTTGACCAATACAGGAACGGCAACGGAAAACGTGGACTTTGAGTTTTTAAACAATTCTGCAACCATAGCACAAGGTGCTACAGCCCCAAGTAATGCCATCACTTTAAGAATCCACAATGACGGACTTGTTGAAGCTGACGAAACCATCGTTCTTGGACTAGACATTAATACTACAGGAAATGCAGTTGCTGCAACCAACGATTACAATGTAAACATCATCAATGACGATGAAGCAGTTGGTACGACAAATACAGTTACATATTTCAATGATGACTTCGATGACCAAGACTATACAGATTGGACTTTTACAGATAGTGATAATGATGGAAACAATTGGGGAAATCCAACTGTAATAACTAACACTAATACTGGAGAAGCAATTACACCATTGTATTCTTTGATTTCCAGATCATGGAGTGGCAGCGCCTTGACTCCTGACAACTGGGCCGTATCTCCAGCAATCGATTTATCTTCTGCCACAGGAACTGTTACATTGAGTTGGATAACTCAAGTTGCTGCATTTGCATGGGATGAAGAGAAGTATAGTGTTCACGTAGGCACTACAAACGACATTGCCACTCTAGTAAACGCTCCTACTTCACTAACGGAAACACTAGGAGATGCGGGAAACACTGGTGCGCCTACACCTCATACATTGGACATTTCTGCCCTTGCTGGAGAAGCTCAAGTATATGTAGCCCTAAGACACTGGGATGTCACAGATCAAGATTTCATTTCTGTGGATGACCTTAAAGTTACAGCCACACTACCTACCAATGTTCAGACGACCATCAACTCTGCTACTGCCGATAACGTAAACGTAGACGGAACTGGAACTACATTCTTTACAGATTCCAACTCTGGTGATGTTATGATAGATGTAGACAATACAGGAGGTTTTGATTACGGATGTACCACTGTTGAAGTTTCTAGAGATGTGGCTACAGCTGGAGCAGATGCTGTCATGTACCAAGATGCAAACGTTACAAACTATGTAACTGCAAAGACTTTTGGTGTTGCCACTGCCAATGTAAGTGGGTCGGACAATGCCTCTGTTAGTTTCTATTTTACAGAAGCTGAAATAGCAGGTTGGGAAACAGTTACAGGGAACAACAGATCTGACTTGTTCGTCAAGAAAGAAGGAACTACCGATGAAACTACTGCCATAACGATTACATCGTTTGGAACTCATCTTAAACTATCGGCCTCTTTTACAACTGGTATAGATGGAACGTTCTACTTTGGAGTTCAACAAGCATTGTTGTCTGCAAATGACTTCAGTTTTGAAAACAGTTTCTCTATCTCTCCTAACCCAAACAATGGAACGTTTGCGGTTAAATTTAATGGAGCAGCTGGAAAAGTAACTCTTAACGTTTTCGATATTAGAGGGCGTTCCGTATTGAGCAATGCATACAATGCAACTGGAGACTTTAACCAAACCATCAATTTAGGAAATGTACAGTCTGGAATGTATTTGCTTAATGTAAATGACGGTTCTAAAACTGTAACAAAAAAGATTATCGTTGAATAGAAACAATATATCTTAGCATAGCATTAAAAACTCCGGAAATACTTCCGGAGTTTTTTTATGTCCTTACTTTTTTTGAAAAAACAAAAGGTAAGCACAGCAAATCACTTTTTTCACTATTTTGCATTTATATAACACAAACCATAGTCATAGTCCTATGAATTTATCCTATTGGGAAATAAAAAGCTGGTTAACCAACATTGATTACACTGTAGTTGGTAGTGGAATTGTAGGCCTAAATTGTGCTTTGCAGCTAAAAACACGTTTCCCCAAGGCTAAAATTCTAATTTTGGAAAAAGGCACCTTACCACAAGGCGCTAGTACAAAAAATGCTGGGTTTGCCTGTTTTGGGAGTTTGAGCGAGATTATTGACGACCTGAACAACCATAGTGAGACTGAAGTATTAGAGCTCGTTAAAAAGCGAGTCGAGGGATTGAAGCTATTGAGACATTCCTTGGGTGATGAGACGATCAATTACAAGGAATTGGGTGGCTACGAGTTGTTTTCAAAAAACAATGAAGCTTTTTACCAACATTGCATTTCTCAAAAAGATGTCATCAATAGATTGTTAAAACCCATTTTCAATGATGTCGTTTTCAATTTGAAAGAGAATTTGTTCAATTTCGAGAACATTGAAAACCTATGTGGCTTCAATAGATTCGAAGGACAGATAGACACTGGAAAAATGATGGAATCCTTACTTTTAAAGGTGAGCTCTAAAGGCATTAAAATTTTAAACAACATTACTGTTGAAAGTTTTTCCGAAGGTAACGATTCGGTCAAACTAAAGACAAATGCTTTCGAGATGTCCACCTCCAAACTGTTAATTGCAACCAATGGCTTCGCCTCGCAACTATTGGGCGAGACTGTGAGTCCAGCTAGAGCCCAAGTACTCATTACCAAACCCATCAAGAACTTGCACATAAAAGGTACATTCCATTTGGATGAAGGCTATTATTATTTTAGAAACATCGATGACAGGATATTGTTTGGTGGCGGTAGGAATTTGGATTTCGAAGGGGAAGAAACCACTGAATTGGCACAAACATCACTTATTCAAAACAAATTGGAATCTCTTTTAAAGCAGACGATCTTACCCAATACGCCTTTTGAGATAGAACATCGCTGGAGCGGAATAATGGGGGTTGGCAATAAAAAGAAGGCCATAGTTAAACAAATCTCAAACAATGTATTTTGTGGTGTACGCTTGGGAGGTATGGGAGTTGCCATAGGGAGTTTGGTTGGCAAAGAATTAGCGGAGTTGACACAATGAAAAAAATATTTCGCTTTTTTGTAAAGTTCTTCTTTTGGTGCATCGTTTTTTCATTCGCCATAGTATTGCTCTTTAAATGGATCCCCATCCCAGTGACGCCATTGATGATGTTGCAGAGCAACAAAAATGTAAAACAAAAACACCATTGGGTTCCCATAGAATCCATTTCCAAACAGTTGCAGCTTGCCGTCATATGTAGTGAAGACCAGAATTTCCTGATTCACAACGGGTTCGATATAAAAGCCATTGAAAAAGCATATGAATACAATAAAAAAGGAAAACGCATTAAGGGAGCCAGTACCATAAGCCAACAAACGGCCAAAAACGTGTTTTTATGGCCTGAACGTAGTTGGCTTAGAAAGGGGCTGGAAACGTATTTTACTTTTTTGATTGAATTGACTTGGCCCAAAGAACGCATTCTGGAAGTCTACCTCAACAGCATAGAGATGGGGAACGGCATTTTTGGAGCAGAAGCTGCTGCGCAACATTGGTTTAAAAAACCCGCCTCCAAACTTTCAAAATACGAAGCTTCTGCAATTGCTTCCATCTTGCCTAGGCCAAGAAGATACAAAGCCAATCCAGTCACACCATACATCCAAGGCAGAAAACAGTGGATTATGAAACAAATGGAGTATTTTGGAACATTAACCTTCAAAACAGAATAATGGAAACCACCTCGATAAAAGGAAACCTATACAAGCAATGCTTGGCATTTTTGGATGATCGCTTGCGAACAGTTCAAAATACAATGTCCGAAATACAGGAATCCTTGCTATCCGAAACCAAAAGCAGTGCTGGTGACAAACATGAAACTGGTCGTGCCATGCTGCAATTGGAACGTGAAAAAGCAGGAAACCAATTGGCTGAAATTCAAAAGACCGGAGAATTGCTATCCAAGGTGAATGTTTCCAAAACCGGAACCATCGTTGGTTTGGGAAGCATTGTCTACACATCTAAATCCAATTACTATATCGCCATAAGTGTAGGTCTCATAACACATGAAAAGGACTCGTTCTATGCCATTTCCGCCAATACTCCCATTGGACGATTGTTGGTATCCAAGACTGTTGGAGATGTTGTGAGATTTAGAGATCAGGAGTTTGTAATTAAAAAAGTAATATAATTTTCACCAGTAGTTATAAGAACAGTAACGTTAAACGCTACACTATTCTATCGAACACCCCATTTTCTAAAACCATTTATTCTTCCTGTTTTATCCTTAAAAACATTTATATGTAAATCCTCAGAATCTGAGTCATTCAAATTTGTATACCAGTGCCCGTCAACAATCCATATTCCCTTTGTGTCTTTTAGCATCTTTATGGTTTCTAATACCTCATCATCATTTCTAACTGTATACTGTTTTGATGTTATCATCCATTCGAAAATCTCTTTCTTTTCATCAGAAGAAATATAATAATCTGTTTCATTTTTACCTTCATTCCAAAAAACATATCTCTTTTCACATAACTGAGACCGTCTTCGATTAAAAGAGAAACTAATATCAATTCTTCCTTTTCAATTTCAAGATACTCATATGGAAAAATATATTTAGGGATTGAATCTATCGAAAAACCATCTTCATCCTCATCAAAAAATAAATCTGGAGTAAATTCAATTTGCTTTCTAATTTCACTCCTTTTGGTTAAATATTCAATAATTATTTTCATATGTATTTTATGTTTTCTTTAAACTATTCTGGAATAATTTAAAGAATCTCTTATTGCAAAGATCAATAAGATTCTATAATATTAGCATCTTCAATAAGATTCTCAATAACATACTGTACCAAATTGCACCAAGCATTTGCACGATCCAAAATCCAAGCATCGGAAGTAATGACCACTGCTTCGCTTTCTGCAAGATACTTGTCTGGATTGTTTTCCAAGATAACGTCCCAATTGTAGTTCTCTTTCGTTGCCAGTTCGCCCAATATGTTTTTTAATCGTCCACTATTGGATACAGGCTTGTCAAATACCCATAAAACATTTTCAACCTCGGCTTCTTTTAGAATGGATCCCACCAACAATAGCGCTTCTTCTGTTTGTTGTACGCGTTTATAGGTTCCGTAAACACTGGATAAATCACGATAACAATCGTCTAGCCCTTTAAATACATATCCTTTGGACAAAGTACTTTCCAAAATTATGATGAGATTGAAGCCATCGACAATCACTTCCTTACCCTTTAATTCATTCATGGAAATACACGTAGACCTTCTTTGTTCTACTTGTTCCGTGGAAGCACTCATTCCTTGAACTGCTTGCTGTTGTCTAGTGTTTAATCTATGCTTGTTACCTACCAGTTGCAATGATGACTTTTGGGCATAACCTCTTGACAACAGGTATTGCATATCTGTTACTGCTTCTTTAAGCCTCTCTTGTACTTTTGGTGTTCCGAAAAGAATATCATCTCTTCCTTCTTTACCTCTATTTTTTAGAGTACTCATTTTCAAATATTATAAAAAGGGTTCTAAAAAACCTATTAACTTATTGTCCTTCTTGGCCCAACGCATACCATGACCACTTGCTACCCTTATCTCATATACCAATTCGTGTTTATAATGGTAAAACACATTCCACCAAGTATGTCCATCTATCATTTTGTTGATTAGTTCTCTTGCCTTTTCTTCTTTCTCCATTGGTGATCCTTGTATTTTCCCCCAGTAATTGTCTTCAGATCTATCTACGTGTTTTTCCCAAGCTCTCACTGCAATGCTCACATGCTTGTTGTAGGGTTTGAAACTATTCTCCAACAAAGTTTGTTTCAACACTGGTAATCCCTCTATGCCTTGTATGGTCGCTGAAGTCACCCTTTGTCCCATCAATAACAGGATGTGCTTGAAATCGACTGTTTCCAAAACCTTGGCCATTGCTTTTTGTGTTCTGGCATTGGATACATAATTCTGCATTTCTATTTCTACCAAAGCATTTTCAAACAATGAGAAAGAATCTTTTAATAATGGTGTTACTTCTTCATCAAAATGGGGCAACTCCAAATCATTCGGTACTCCTTCATCATAATAATGGACAAGTCGCCTTGCTAACTTCCCTATATGTTCCTTGTGCAGGAAAGCGTGATGTCTTTCCAACCAAGATGGGGAAAAACTAGACTCCGCATCCAAGATTACCTGTATTAGAAGTTTAGTTTTCAACTATCTATTATTTCTAGAATAAAAATCCGTTCTTATTTTACAAAGCAAGTCATTCAATGTCTTCAAATCCGGTTTTTCCTGTAAATTGGAATTTGAATATATGAAATTCAATTCCTCCCTCATCCCTTCTGCCTTGCTTACCAAATCGTCATATTCAAATTCTGCATTTTTAATGGAAAGTAAGAATTCACGATCATTTCTTCTCACATTGATTTCTCCTTTCGATCCAATTTCTCTTGCCATATGCAACAATCTAAATGTATGCATCATGTTCTTGGCATCGTAGTTCTTACTATGCGAAACATTGCTTTTGTAACGTTCCTCATTTCTTTTTCCCACCCAATTCCAATATTCCTTATACTTCTTACAGTAAGATGAATAACCATCTACGTTGAAATACAACATTGCTATTGGCTGCTCTGCTTTTGGTACGGAACTTAGACAGACTTCATTTGCATTGTTTCTGGAAATTCCATTATACATAATGGTTTTACTATGAAATAGATTATAACAATCTTTCATATGTGGTATTTTGACCAATCCGCAACTTTTGCTTTCTATTTGTTTTCCATTTAAAAAATCATTTAATGCAATGGATTGCTTTTCGATACGTACGTAACAGAAATCTTCTACTGCTTTACGTTCTTTTTCTATTGGATTTACAATTTTCTTATTTAATCCTCTCGCCTTCTTAATTTGTGTAAAAGCATAGTTGGCAAAACTGTTCTTACAGAGTTTAGATAAAAACAAACCTTTTCTTATAGTGTCATATATAGGATGTTTATACAAAACACATTCCTCTGGTACATTCAACAATTCCATGATGTTAGGATTGTTCTTTGCCAGCAATTCCATGAATTTTCGCAATTCATAATATGCGATGTCATTGGTTTCATTATTGATTTGCCCTATATAATCCAGACTATAAAATTGCTCTTTTGGCAATATAAATACACCTCTAACATCTGTATCGGAGGTAGCAGTGTCCAAACCATAGGCTCTACTACCACTAATACATTCGAAAATGATGCTTTCAGATTCTTTAAGTTCTTCTATTGTCATTTCAATGTCTTTATAAAAAAAGCATTATAGGCTTCCGCATCTCCTTTCTTGTTTAATAGGAGTTTTCCTTTTTCGTCGTTATCCAGAATGGTATACTTCAAAAATGTGAATAATCTTTCGTTTTGCTTGATCAAAAAATCTTCATTGTATCGCGATTTAACCTCAACCAAACTTTCTATCTCCTTTCTCGTATTGTCATCTATGAGATCCAATACGTCTGAAAACAAAACGGGAGGAATGGTCTTGTGTTTAACGATCCAACTAGCTGACAATGCTGTTCTCATAGCGTAGAAAAAGCTTTTTAGGTTTACATGTTCCTTTGTCACCTTATCCAAAAAACTCTTGCTCATACTATGATAATGATAAAACCCTGCCACTGGGTTAAAACTTTCTATGGACAGCATCTGTATTTCCTTCAGAAAAACTTCATCTGCTCTATATACTATCGGAGAGTGCAACCAACTCAATAAGGAGGCATTGGATTTTGCCATTAGTTTCATGGCTTTTCTCAAATCCCAACCAGATCCATCCAAATCATCTTCCGTCATAAACTCAATGGTATCTTTTTTATTCCAAAGGTTCAGATACCAATCTTTGGTATGTTTGTAGATGAAACGGATATCGTAATCCGAGTCTGGGGAAGCAAATCCCCAGGCTCTGCTTCCCGACTCGCAAGCAAACAATATTTCTATATTTTTTTCTTTCTCTATTTCTGAAAGTTTTTCGAGTATTTTAGTTTTCATTTCTTTCTTTTTTACTCAAGCCTCAATGCTTGCTATAATTTCTTCTTTGGTTAAACCATCCAGTTGTTTTTCGTAACAACTATCTAAAATCCATTTAAACTCTTTAGAAGGACTTATGCCCAATCCCATTAAATCCCTCCCTAAAACTAAGGGTTCTATCTTCGTTTTACCAAATTTTTCAAATAATTCAAAACATTTCTCAGAAGTTTCATGAACATCCAAAATAACATCTCTTCCAGTCCTTCCTGCTGAATCTGCTTTACTTTGCCATCCTAGAATATCCAGTCGACATTTATTGTGCAATCGTTTCCAAGCAGGTTCTTTTGCTTCTGAACGAAATAACTGCCCTGGCCTCATATGCAATTCTACAATTGTGGTGACTTTGTTAATTAGATCCCTATCATTGGTTATTCGTCTTAAAAACACTTCAGAAATTTCTATTCCGGCTTCATCATGCCCATATGATTTTAAATCTGGTGTTGTCGTTGAAGGCTTCCCAACATCGTGCAACAATGCTCCAAACATATAAGCCAATTTCCAATCTTCAGGAATCAAATCCCTTAATTTAGCTGCGTTGTCCAAAACCATCTTGGTATGAATCCAAACATCTCCTTCTGGATGCCAAACTGGGTTTTGAGGGCAGCCTATCAAATCATTTAGCTCTGGAAAATGAATTAACCATCCTGAATCTTTTAAAAACTCCAATCCCATAGATGGCTTGTCTGCTTTGAGCAATAGTTTTTCCCATTCCACAAAAACACGCTCTTTCGGTAATTCTGAGAATGTATTCACCATGGATTGGCATAGACCCATTGTTTCCTTAGCAACTTCCTTTCCCTTTCTAGGCAATAATTGCATGATACGTAAAACTCTCAATGGGTCTTCAATAAAAGTTTCTTTAGCTGTAGCCCTTATGATTCCCTTCTTTAAATCTTCCAAACCATTGAACGGATCCACTATTTCTCCATCATGCAAGTTTTGATACATGCTGTTAATGGTCAAATCTCTTCTCTTGCCTGCTTCGGCTGGCGTCATTTGTCCATCTAATGTAATTTGGAAGCCTTTATGCCCTATGCCTACCTTATTTTCCTTTCTTGGTATGGAAACATCTATTTCAATACGATCTATTGTTGTTTTAATGACTCCAAACGATTTCCCTACTAGGTTACATGGCAGTCCTAATCTCTCAATTAAAACCACCAATTCTGCATAAGACAAGCCATAGACTTCAATGTCAACATCCTTTATTGGCAACCCTTGAATGCTATCTATTACAGCACCTCCTATTAACATTGCAACTCCTCCTTGTTTCTCTATAGTACCGAGCAAGGTTTGAAATGCTTTTTCTTTAAAGATTTCTGTTTTTATGATTTTTTGCTGTCTCATCTGTGTTTTAATTATGAATCCCACCATAGTGTTCTCTTGTATAAAGGGAAATTGATGTCTTCATTGTCAATTTCCTTTCGAAGAATTACTTTGCACTTTGTTCTATAATCCTGTCTTTTAAACTTCAATTATTCCGAATTTCCAACTTTCCACCATGTTCGAGAGCTTCAAACTCTCTTCTTTCTTTTATGAGCCGCTTTGAAATTATAGAATTTCTTATTCTTATAAGATTTCATTTGTATTGATTTTTATTTTTCTAGTAAGTTATGCGCTATGGCAATTCTCCATGCCAAATCTTCATCTTCCGTTTTAAAAAACTGATTTTCAATTTTTGACACGATATCTTTTGATGAAAACCAAATCATTAAAGTATTGACAAACTCATCTTTATCGCTATAATAGAAACCACTTAGAACTAAATCTACCATATATAACATTCCTTTCTCAGAATTTGAATTTTCCCAAATAACCAAAGCCTTTTCTAATCCTGAATATTTATATATAATCTTTAGAATACTATCTATTTGACAAAATGTTGAAGCTTCATCATTAATTTTGGTCTCCCACAACTCAAAAAAGTAATCATCGATGGCATTTATTTCTTTTTCACCCCATATCTCCCATTCTCCGTAATTCAATTTCTCAAAATCGAGGAAGTCTTCTAAGACTCCTGTTTCTGCCTCTTGCATCAATTCTAATATTCTTGGTAGAAAATGCTTGTAATCTTCTACATTTCCAAATGTTGAAATTGCCGATGACATAAAATGTCTTAAATCACCTTCTGTCAATTCCTTCAATGGTTTTGACAGCAATAGTCTTATTTCTTCATCTGTCACACAGCAATCACAAGATCTCCCTCTTAAATCTCCGTGAACGACATAAGGTTTGAAAACACTATATAATTTACTGGTTGCTTCTAGTAATTGATGTTCCATTTTCTAAATTCTTAATTGATTTTTCTAATAACGAGAAAAAACTTTCGATGTCATTTTTTTTCTTATAAAGACTTTTAAAAGAACGATAATGCACTTTTGAAACTAATGAATCTCCTTCAATTCTAACCAATCTTGGAAAACTTTCACTAACACAATCTTTCGTTAAATACCCAATTAAATCATTGGTATACCATTTACTTTCTACTTTAATGCAATTAATATGCTTAAAGTTATCTTTAAAATAATTTGAGAAATCATAATTATTGTAATCTGCATAAATGAAATATAATTTGCCATTATTCGATTCAATTAACTTTTTAAGCCTTTTTTTTTCTTTTATACTACCTATCAAAGACACTATAGATAAAACAACTATAATTGGAACAGCTATGACTAGTAATATTGGGATTAATAACATCAATCCCAATATTTTAAAAAACCAATCTATTGCACTTGTTAAAAGCTTAGCTATTTCATTCATTTTATTTATTCTTCCTTTTATCTTGTCGTCTTCTATTTCTCCAAGGGGCATTGATTTGCCAATCTCCAGCCATGATGCAACCATAAGGCATTACCTCATCTATGACCTCTCCCAAACCGAACTCGTCCATTTGGTTTCTAACGGCTTCCGCATTCTTATAGGCACTTGGCAATTCGGTAATATCGATTTCCTTTGAGAAAAACCTAACATCCAAACCTTTGGTTTCCTCATTGAAGATCTCCATGGTTGTTCCTGTCTTGCTTTTTCTATGTTGTGTTCTACTCACATTCCTACCTGCTCCATGTGGTGCAAAACCCAAATTGCTTTTAGTAGTTTTACCTTCCACGATCAATACTGGTTCGGACATGTTCAAAGGGATCAATCTTGGCCCCGTGATATCCGGCATGAACTTGGCATCCAATGGTGTTGCCCCTTTCGCATGGTAGAATAAATCACCATCCTTGAATACGAAATTATGTTCGTTCCAATATCTATCTTCCTTCGAGATGTTTAACTTTTCGGCTACCGAATCATGAATGACTTCATGGTTCTTTTTAGTCCAATCCCTCATGGTTTGCAACGCTTCCCAATAGGCTTGTCCTTCTTCCGTCTCAAAAGGGATCCAAGCATTTTGCTTCAAGGTTTGTGGAGACAATTCCTTTCTGAATCGTTCTGCAACCTTCATTCCCTTTGTATACAATCTGGCTCCTGGTCCTCTGGAGCCATGATGTGTTACCAACATGGTATTTCCTGTTCTTTTGGAAGTTCCCACAAACAAGAAATGGTTTCCATCTCCTTGTGTCCCCAAATGTGCTCTTGCTGCTTGAATCATTTGTCCATCGTTCAAGAAATAATTTGCTTCAAAGGCTTCCAACAACGCTTTTGGAAATCTAAATTGTGTGTTTCTATCTCTTCCTCCTGGTCCAAAATGCGTGTTTTCGTGTGCTGCATCCAAAATGGATTTTGGATCTGCCTTACCGAAATCGGTCAACATCACAGAGCAACAAATATCTGCGCTATGCATTCCAGGATGAATCGCATTTTTAGCAACGGCAACACCTCCAACCGGAATGGTTCCGTTTGGTCCTGCAGGACAGGCATCCGGCATTACAGCACCATCCACCACTGTTGGCGTCTTCATTAATGCCGCCATGGAATTAACGACTTTGGATACATTGTCTTCTTCTTGCTCGTTTTCTGCCTTGATGTTAATTGAAAATTCAACAGCATTGGTATGTAAACCTATTGGATCTGGTGATTTGAATTGCTCTAGATAATCAAGCATTGCTTCTCCTTCCAATTCGTTTGTGTTTATATGTTCAATGGCTTCTTTCATCCATTTTCCTTGTCTGAATCCTAACTCGATTAATTCGTTTCCTGTTATTTTATCTTTGTTTTCCATTTTCTGTTTCTTTTTAATTACAATGCAAATATTCGACACTACTACGCAATCATTTTGCGTAGATTATTTCTATTTCAAAAAATTATATTCATCAATGGGAAACTGATGATTAATCCATCTTTCTTTGTACTCTTCGAGATTCATTTCACTTAGAATACCCATTAAAATATTTCGAACTTGATTTTCATATTTAACCATTGTCATTTCTCCTTTAAGCTCCAAAGTGAAATTATCTTCATTTATTGAACTCCAGCTATCATATTCAGAATACCATCTTAATTCGTATTCAATTCTTGTATCATTCTTTCGATTGAGCAATAAAATATGCTCACCTGGTTCATCCATAAACACAATTTCTTCAAAGGTGCTTTTTTTTAAATCTATGGCAGATTTAGCTAGCTCTTTCAAAGAAACATTTAAATAAGAGACTGACATCTTTATGCTTGTTTCGTTGTTTCCAATTCTTACTATAGCCCAGCCACTTTCTATAACATTATATTCAATATAAAACATCCTGATTGGTTTTATAAAACCTGTAAACATCTAATACTACTTACAGGTTTATCTTTTACTTGTTCACAGAGAAAATATCCTTTAATTGTTCAATCACGTTACCGTTTCCAGCAACTGTAATTTCACCAATTTTATCGGCAATTTTCTCAACATATTCCATTTCCTTCAACTTGAACAACATATCGTTGTCTTCCATTAATTTCGCGATATTCAACAAACTTCTTGTAGAAGCTGTTTCTTCTCGTCTTGTTACCACGTTGGCTTGTGCTTTTTTATGTGCAATCAATACTTGGTTCATAATGTCTTTCATATCACCTGGTAAGATTACATCCCTAACACCTGCATGCAATACATGAACACCTAATTTATTTGCTTGCGTTTTTACATCTTGCAAAACTGCACTGGCAATAGTTTCCTTTTGCTCCAACAATTCGTCCAATGTGTAAGCTCCAACGAAAGCTCTTAACGCCAATTGCAATGTGATGTACAATTGCTTTTCGTAATCTTTATTATGCATTAACGCTGTTTCAATACTTGCAACTTTGTATTGCGCATAAAAATTTATACGTACTGTTGCCTTGTCTTTGGTCAACAATTCTTGGCCAGCGATTTCCAATTGTAATTGACGTAAATCTGCTTTGGCAATTTTGATGGTTTTATCGTTTCTCCAGAAATGGTATGTACCATGTTCCAAAGTTTCAACATACTTGTCGTTGACGATCATGATGGCTTTTTCGTAAGCAGCTACTTCAAACACACGAATATATTGACGCAATGTGGCATTGTTATACAAAGCTTTATCAATGGTTTCTGGAATATTGATGTCGCTAAAATCCACCGTGATGAACTTGTAGTCGACCAAACCATTCCAGTAGGTATAACGCCCAGCTGTTAGCACCTGCTTGAAGTTATTGTTGACATATACCAAAACAATCTCGTTATCTTGAATATTCACAACCGTCAACATATTTGCCAAAGCTTCATCTTCCAGCAAGATTTCCAATGCTTTTGGCGCATTGAAAGCAGAGGCTAAACTATGCGTCATTACGCTTTCGTTAAACCTCAACCAATGTTTTCCCTGAGTTATTACGCGGACGTAATCACCATTTTTAAACACCAACCCAACAATACCTGCATGAATTCTTACTAATTTCATGATTCCTAATTTTTAATTCTGACTTTCCTTTTTTACATCAGAACGGTTAAACATCTATAATAGACCCCTTTGTAACAGGAATGACTATTCTCAATTAAAACAAAGCGAAAGAAAACCATCTTTCCAACTACGGAAACACTAGTGATTTAAAAGTGTTTTACAAATCGTTTCTATTGATGATTCATTAGTATTGACATACAAAAACAGCATCTCTTTTCTAATAAATGAACCCCTAAAAAGGAAACACAAAACAGCTTACAATCCAACTGTATCTCAAGGTGTTTTCTAGACTGCTCATACAACAAATCGTATTTACCAGCTTACTTTCTCTTTGTTTTTTCCGTTTAAAGTGCGGCTCACTTGGTGGTCTATTTTTAAAAGTGACCTTCTTTACCAATGATGGATTTTCAGTCCATTGTCTTCGACCGCTCGACCACAAGACCATTTGATCTTGGTAGAATTCGAACCTACGATTGACTCTATTGCTATACCTGACTTAGCTAATTCTCCTAAGAGAATACAGGATTCGAACCTGTGTACATAGATGGTGATTGTTTTTTGGTCAACAATCAAAACCTTCAAGTCGGGTTGAATATGAAAACCTCATACCAATTGGCAAGGATTCATACAATGGTGCCATACCGAAACACCTAACAAGACTCGCCTGATGTGGAAGTAGTAGGACTCGAACCTACAAGCTAATTAAAGACCAGATTTACAGTCTGACGAGCCAACCAATTGCTCAATACTTCCATTTCTTTTTCGTCTGAGAAGCAGGACTCGAACCTGTAACCTCTCGCATCCAAAGCGGGTAAACACCCAATCGTTACCTTCCCAGTTTTTCTAATTTAATTATTGCCTTTTTAATTCTTTCTATTTTTCATTTTGTCTCTTTATTAAGCTCTACCAGCTTCCTATATCTGGCAGAGCACTACTTTAAAGTCTGATTCCAAAAGACTTATTATTAATTACTTTGCAAATATTCCTTACCATTGCGCAGTCTTTCTGCGTAGATTTAACTATTTTTAAAAAAATGGTTTAAACGACCTTATCTGCACAAGATGAACTTGCAAAAGCGTAAGGTTTTGCTTTAAAGACAAACCCCATTCCCAATATATACCCCATGGCATCCCTAAGTGCTATGTTGGATTCAAACTTGGGATCCGTATTGATATCGGCATGCACCTCCAAGGCAACATTATATTTGTCCAGAATGTCGCAGATTGCATAAGCTTCCTCTACTGACATGGTCACCTCTTTTAGCATACGCTCTTTAATTCCTATTTGCCTTGTACCTTTATGATTTCTCATAAACATGAACCCTCCTTTTCCTTCACGAAGCACAACAACAACTGTCGCATATTCCACGTGAGATTTGTAGGCTTGGGAATCTGATCCAACACAGACCTTTAAACGATGTCCAGCCTTTTGCTCTCTTATGATGGCACTTTCTATAATGGCGGCAATGGATTGGTCAAAGAATTCACCACTGAAGTTTCTCCATTTTTGTTGTTCATTTTTCATTGATACTCATTTTTATTTAAATACTTCTATTGTGGAACAAACTGGGATTGAACCAGTATCTCTCCGTCTTCAGCGGGGCGCATAGACCAACTTTGCTATTGTTCCTTTTTGGGTGACCTCGAGATTCGAACTCTGTTTTCCTCATTCACAGTGAGGTGTTTTACCACATAAACTAAAGCCACCGTATTATAGTTCTGACAAAAGGATTTGAACCTTTATCCACAAACGTATCAGGTTTGCACTTTACCACTTAAGCTATGTCAGAGTATGTTAACCCAATAGGACTCGAACCTATACCTCAAGAGTCAAAGTCTTGAATGCTGCCATTACACCACAGGCTATTTGTATCCCACCTCGGACTCGAACCGAGAAATCACAGCGCTTAAAACTGATGCCTTTTCCAATTTGGCCAGTAGGACATTAGTACAGGAAGAGAGATTCGAACTCTCAAAACCTTGTTTCTAAGACAAGAGCGTATGCCAATTCCGCCATTCCTGCATTTGTTGAGATGTCAGGAATCGAACCTGAACCTTTCTTCTTATGAGAGCGATGCTCTCCCTTAAGCTACATCTCAATTTGTTGAGGCAATAGGAGTCGAACCTATGACTTTCACGATGTAAGCGTGATGCTCTTACCACTGAGCTATACCTCAATTTGCACTCTATGAGGGGATCGACCTCTTCCAATAGAAAATCGGATGCACCAACCTCCATGACAATAGAGTTTTATGCGGTTCATACGAGAATCGAACTCGTATCTCCCGAGAGACAGTCGGGAAGGATAACCATTACCCCAATGAACCAATTTTGTACATCTACCAAGATTAGTTCGCATAGCGTCTATTTTAATAAATAGGTACTCATGAATGCTTTGCATTTCGAACTTGGACGTAGAGATTAGAAATCTCTTGTGCTATCCTTTACACCATAGATGCTTATTGTGGAAGTAGTAGGGCTCGAACCTACATGCTCCGAAGAGACCAGATTTTAACTCAATGAATTCTATTTACTAAATAGGTATCGTTGAATTTACATTTCAGTCTGGCGAGCCAACCAATTGCTCAATACTTCCAATTTTGAGACAAGGATGAGAGTCGAACTCATAAAAACCGGTGTTGCAGACCGATGCCTTAACCATTCAGCCACCTTGTCATTTAGCGATATCGATAGGATTCGAACCTATAACCTGACGGTTAACAACCGACTGCTCTACCATTGAGCTACAATATCTTGATGTGGAATTCATCTAATTAAATCCACTGTTTTGGCTTGGTAAACCATAACTCCATATTTTTGCGGAGAGCAAAGGAATCGAACCTTCACCGCGATATCGCGGTCTTGTTTAGCAGACAAGTGCAACGAACCAATATTTGCCTACTCTCCATTAATTGAACCAAGTACACTTGATTTGATTGTTTAGTCTGAGAGACAGGATTCGAACCTGCAACCTCTCGCTTCCAAAGCGAGTAAACCATCCATCGTTATCCTCTCAGTTTTTTGTGGAAGGAGTGGGATTAGCTCGTCTATCCTCTATTTCTTTAAATATGAATTCGTGAATGCTTTGCATTTCGAACCCACACGAGTCATTATCTCCGAACAGTTTTAGCTCAATGAAATCTATTTTACAAATAGGTTTCGCTGAATTCGAAAACTCATTTCAAGACTGTGGCCACCTCCTATTGGCTTGCCCTTCCATTTTTTTGTTGACGCAGTGAGATTCGAACTCACGACCTCGGCGTTAAAAGCACCTTGCTCTACCAACTAAGCTATACGTCAATTTTTTCTATTTCAATGAACACCATAAAAAAAGCACCTCATTTTTATGGAAGGTGCTTTCTTTAAATCTATGTATACATCAACTCATGTATACACAACCTTCCTAGTATATTTTATAAACCTTCCATCACAACTGAGTGCTCCGACTGGTCTCGGCGAACGTGACCAAAGATTCTGTTTAGTTATATGTTCTAAATAATTTCTCATTATTGCTTTTAAATATTTTTGATGGTGCAAATATGAAACCCTTTTTTGAATTACACAAGAAAAATTTCAATTTAATTATCTGATTATCAATTAGTTGCGATAAATTTAAACAATAGAATCCCTGTCCGTTTTTCAACGGATAATCAACATTTCATACAATAGTCTGTCTCCCAATTGTTTTGCTGTTTTTATCTTTCTATTTTACTCTTTCAATGCTTCAAATTCATTTCAAAAAAAATTAAAAAAAAAGCGCCCAACTTTCAGGTTGGACGCTTTACATTCTATTATAAGTGTATTCAAATCATAATCACTCTTTAAAAATAGACACAAAACGTCCTTGTTGGGGATTCAGTAAAATAACTGCCCATCTATAATCGCATTCACTAAAGCGCGACATTGGTTGTTTATGTATTTGTTGTTTTATCATTTTATTTTATTTACACTACAAATATAATTGTAGCAAGACGCAACCTTTTTACGTAGTTACAATATTTTTTAAAATGGTGGCTCCCATTTTTTCAACTTCATAATCGCTTTTATCTCTTCGTAGCTTAGCGGATAAAAATCGTGACAATCGACACCTACATCGAAGGCATTCATCGTTTCATCATCTTTTAAACTACCGTGGGAGTGACCGTACAAATGCCAAGTCCCCCTGAAACTTGATCGCCAGACTCTCATGGCATAATGAAATAGCATTATCTTTTGTTTTCCATTTGGCGCTTCTGCATCGGCGACATTCAATTCGTAGTAGTCCTTGATCCATTCAAATCGATTTGGATTGGCCATTGCTGCGCCTTCATGGTTCCCTTTTATTAAAAATATCTTGCCATTCAATTGATCCAAAATAGTTTTCATACGCTCGCCCTTGCATAAACCGAAATCACCTAGGTGATAGACTTTATCATTTTTATTGATTTTGTCATTCCATCGTTTTATTAGTTCATGATCCATTTCTTCTACACTACCAAATGGTCTATTGGTGAATTTTATAATATTCTCATGACCAAAATGATGGTCTGAAGTGAAATATGTGTTTCTTGTCAATTTCATTGTCTTGTTTTTAAAATCCACAAGACCTTGAAATCTTGTGGATGTTTACTTTTTGTTTTTACCATTCTTTTTCTTGCTGGCCTTTTTCTTTTTGTTTGATTTCAATTTGGTTTTTACTCGACTTATCTCTCCATTCATATAACTAATGAATGAATCGTTGAATCCAAATGTCTTGGCTTTTTTAAAAGCCTTGATTGCTTTTTTATGCTCTTGCTTAATTTCAAGGAGATGACCTTGTCTTTCCCAAATGTCTCCTTTACCAATTCCTTTTACCGTCAATGCAAAATCGATTAGTTTTTGGGCCTCGTCAAGATCTTCGTTCCATAACAACACTTGAATATATTTTGAGTATACTCTTTGAAAATCCATTTTATTGGCCAATGCTTCTGCATAGTATGTTTTAGCTTGTTCATAGTCACCCAATTGCTCTGCTTGAATTCTACCCATGAGGTATAAGGCATAGGCGTTGTCAGACTCATAAGACAAAGCGTAGTTTAAGTTCTCCACAGCTTCTTCTAACTCATATGGATAAGCATCAATAGCTTTAAGTACATAATTATTCAATAAATTAGCTTCCATTGTTTTTAGTTGTTTAATTCATTTCGCAAATCATTTTTCAATGTGCTACGTTGCTTCTTATAGTTTTTTACAATCACATTCTTTTTGAAATCCGAGCCCTTGAAAACTTGTATAGGATTTCCTCTTTCTAATTTCAAGTGGTTTCCCCATTGGTTTTTCATACGCGATTTCAATGCCTTCAAATGCAATTCTGCCACTTTTTCCTGCAAGCGTATTTTTGCTATCTTCTTGTTTTGATGTTGTGAGCGGCTATCCATGACCAACACTTGCATCTTGGTAGGTCTATGAATAGCCCTAATAGCTGAACTCACTTTGTTTACATGTTGTCCTCCTGGCCCAGAACTGCGTGTCGCTTGATAAACAACATCTTTTTCATGGATTTGAAATTGCTCCGTTTGTTCTATCTCATATAGTCCCACAAACCAATTTTTACGTTTGTGATTTGGCCTGAAGGTAGAAGCTCCTACCCATTGTATTGTACCTATCCATTGGTTTAAAAATAAGCCTAGGTCTTTTCCTTTTAACTGAACGGTAACTGACTGCAATGTCAAATTCTCCATTCCTTTTTCCCTTTGCAATATTCTATAATCAATGCCATTGTGTTTAACAGCTTCTAAAAATTGCTTTAGAACCTGAGCCACGACCCAGCAACATTCAGCTGGACCACGACCAGAGGTTATTTGTATTATTCTAGTTTTCATTTTTGTTCTCAAATTTTTAAATGGATATCTCCATTCTTAGGATTTAGCACCATTTGTTGTACTGTGATATCCATTTTCACTTTACTATCCGACAATACATCAAAATAGTCTTCTATAACCTTTGGTTTATTTTCATCCAATAACTCCTTCACTCTAACATGCCTTCCAAATGCTGTTAATTGCAAAGTGTCTTGTGTTAATTTATTCTCTGTTAACGACAAATACTCATTGGTTACAATTAAACTATCATCTAAAGGTTTACGAATTGAAAATAACGTTGGTGTTCTTTCTATTACTATATTTTCACCTTCATTGACACCTACGACCATCAATAGGCAATCGGATGCAATTGTTGTTTCCGATAGTATTTTGACAGCTTCAATAAACGTCTTTGCTTTTTCCAAGACATCTCTAATTAAGAATGTAATGGGAATTGCAAATTGTGGCGACTCGTTACTCAAAACAGCATTCAATGTAATGGAAAACACTCCTGGTTTGACTCCAGAAAGCGCGCCAACGAATCCTGGCCAGCCTACAAGAGAATATTTCTTTTTCCCATTTTGTTCGAAATCGAATATCTTAGTGTACTTCCCTAAAATGTTATTTTCAGTCCACCAATCTAAATTTCTAGCATGTAACTTTTCTTTTTGACTCGTAACACAAAATGCTGTGCATCCAAATACAAATTTCAAAGCATCGTAATACAAGTTTGTTATTAGTATTTGGTTTTCAGTAAAATTGCAAAACTCCTGGATAGATTTAATTTCGTCTCTATAGGTTTTCGATATAAAATTTGTTTTATAAAGTTCTATATATTCCTCGAAAACACCTGCTCCACTTAAATCTTCCAAATAATATTTAAAAAGACCATTTATCTCTTCTGTATATTGCCCTAGACCTTTCCATCGTTCTGAAGGTGTTAAGTCCAAATTTATTTTTATTCGTTTCATTTCAATATTTCTCTTACTTGAAAGTGTAATCATTATATTAAAACGGATGCTCTAAGAGTTACCTAAAGAGTGATACCATCCGTTCTAAAAAAGAGGAACACCTTTTATATTATTTATCGTTTCTATACTTTTTCCAAAGGATTTTTAGAAAGCAACACATTACCCACAGGACTTTCTCCCTTTTCCACCAATTGCAAGGCCGCTTTCACTGCCCAACATTTATCGCTGGAATGGATGTTGGAGTAATAGCTCAACAATGTTTTTGGTTCTACCAGTTTCCAATCGTCTACTTCTATTGTTTCAACTGTGGCAGATTCAAAAAAATCAATGGTCACCCTTACTTGTTTCCCTGTTTCCAGCCAATCGATCTTCTCGTAACGTCTGAAATTCTCGTTGCTTGGCATATGGTCATATCGTGTCCATACTTTTTCAAAGCCTTCATCGGCTAGTATTACCATCACTTCTGCCACATCTTTTGGATGTACAAAAATGTCTATGTCCTTATGATCATGAGCGTGCTTGTATTCCGTATGATCTGTCGGCGACATGAAATGCCATGCCCAACCGCCAGAAACGACAACCCATGTCTTTAGTTTGTTCAATATGTCCAAACCTTGTTCTATTCTATAGTTTGGCCATTGTTCTCCGTATCTTTTTATGTTATGATTTGCTCCCATAATATTCTTTTTTTTTAGCAAAAATCTACCTGGCCATTCTCACTATCTTTGGCGTAAACTTGCCTACGACTTCAACCAATTCCAATTGGTTTTGCATGACTTTCTCAATGTTCTTGTATGCCATTGGTGCTTCATCGATTCCACCTCCTATCAAAGAGACTTCATGTTTTTGCAACTCTTTTTTTATTGCACTTTGCGTTAATGTCATTTTACATTGTCGTCTAGACAATAAACGTCCTGCACCGTGAGATGCCGATTGTAGACTTTCTGTATTACCTAACCCTCTAACTATGAACCCTGGTGCTGTCATAGATCCTGGAATAATGCCCAACTCTCCTTTTTTGGCTGGCGTTGCTCCTTTTCTATGCACTATGCATTCTTGACCATTCACTTCTTGCTTCCAAGCGAAATTGTGATGATTTTCAATTTTGGCAATTGGTCTTTCTCCCAATAATTTGCCTATTCGTTTATGAATGTCATCATGACAAGCTTTCGCATAATCCCCTGCCAAATTCATTGCCAACCAGTATTCTTGTCCGTCATGTGTATTTAAATCCAACCAAGCCAAATGCTGGACATGCTTTGGCAATGGACATTGCTTTGTTGCCAAATATGTATAATGCTTGGCTATGTTGGCACCCAAACCTCGTGAACCACTATGTGACAAAACCCCTAGGTATTCTCCTATTGGCAAATCCCATTCGTTGTTGACATCCAGGATACTTACAGTTCCAAATTCAACAAAGTGATTACCTCCTCCGGAGGTTCCCAATTGCTTGTACGCTTTATCCTTCAATCGCTTTACCAATGGAATCGTTTTGAATTCTTCACGTTCGAAAACAGGATCATCATGTTTTACCTTGTGCGTTTCATACATTCCGAATTTGGTGTGTTCCGACAAGATGTTTTCCAATTGATGCTTTTTCCCTTTTAAATAGGACGCTTTAACAGGATAAATCGTCAAACACATCCTACAGCCTATGTCTACTCCCACACCGTAGGGGATGACTGCATCTTTAGTTGCCAATACACCTCCAATCGGCAAGCCATAACCTACGTGAGCATCAGGCATCAATGCCCCTGCAACAGAAATTGGCAGCTTCAAAGCATCATACAACTGGTATTTTGCTTGATCGTCAATCTCATTTTCACCATAGATTTGAAATGGTGCGCGATGTGTATTTAATTTTTGTTTCGTAACATCTACTGGGTCTAACAGGCTTTCTGCTATTTTCCCCCACACGCCATCTCCTTTGTAGTTTTCCGGGTTTAACAATACTTTTTTTGCTTCTATTAATATTTTTTCTTTTTTTACTCTTTTCTGGTAGCGATTGATTTGACCCAAAGTCACATTGATGCTATTGTTTTTCGGAAAGCCCAATTTGATCAAGTCTTTTCCGCTTAATTTCTTTCCCATGATATGGTATCGTTTACGATATCTTCCAGAGCATGTTTCTTAAGCTCTTTTAGATGTCTTTTGATTTTTAATTTCTCTTGTTTCCCTATAGTTAAACCCCAGTTATCCTTGTAACTATAATAAGATTTCTCTATTTCATAGTATTGTGGTTTCTCTAACTGTTGCGCTATTAAATCACTTTCGCTTTCCAACAAGGGGTCTATTCGTTTTCTATGAGTTATGTAAGCTCTTGTAAACTTTATTTTGTATGCCCCTTTTGGAATGTTTATGTAAAATCGCGTTCTTATCTTATGCTTTTCCGAATAAAACTGGAATGGAATACATAAGCGCTTTGCGCCTTCACTCAACTTGTTGTATTGCTTTTTGCTTAACGTTGGGATATCTTTGTAAATAAGGTGTTGAGATGTTTGGTGTTGCCATTTATAAGCGGCTTTTTCTTTGGTTCTAGCCCAAATTGCATTTTCAAACTTGTTGTAGACTTCGAAAATTAGATCTTTATTTTTAAAGATTTCAATACGATGTGTGATTACGATTTCTTTAAACCAACCGTGCCGTATTGGCTTTTCTAATTTTATGAACCCTAGATCTCGTTGTAATTTCCAAATTTCTCTTTGCCTTTTCAATAAACGCCGGACTTCTTTTTTCCTTTGTTCTTTTATGTTTACTGGTTTCATTAGACATTTTCATAATTGTTTTGTCTTTTTTTCAATGATTCCAATAATTACTCCCAATTAGGAATCGGTGTTTAGATTGTATGTGCGTGTTTCATTTTCAAATTTGTTTTGTGAATTGCATTTTGTAACGCGTCGACTACGAACAAAGTACCATTCTGGTTGTGTTGTTACTGTTTTTGGATTTTTATTAGCAGGCTTGCCAATTACTGAAAACAAAAAATCCGAAACAGTTTTTAAATTGCTTCGGATTTTTCATTTATCTATGAAAGTGGTATTAACTATACGCTCGAAGCACGACAAAAGGCAGAACCCCTTTTGGACTATTTTGTTTTGATATGAATAAATACATATGCTTCGTTTTAGTTAATTTTGTTTTGTTGCTTTATTGCATTGCAAATATTGAAATTTATTTTTAAATTATCAAAATTTATTTTTTCAGTTCCTGAAAATTCGATGGCATAATACGAAGTATTATATTTTTTTGAAAAAAGCAAGAAAAACTTCAAATCACTTCTTTTTTTTATAAATTAATTATTTACGCAAAATAATTGCGTAGTGTTTTCATACTTTTATCCCCAATATAAATTCAGACAAGATCATTTATGAAGAACAACCTTTTTTACTTCTTTATCTTAATATTTCAATTTTATTTTTCCAACGCACAATTAAACAATTCGGATACAGACAAGCTTTCAAAATTATTGACGAAGAAAGTTAACGAATTAAGAGCCAATTTAGATAAAGTGCCTCTTAAAAACAATGAAGACTTAGCCAAAGCTGCCAAATTACATTCCATATACACAGCTAAAAAAGGAAAATTAAATCATACACAAACAGGAACAAATTTTCCCAAGCCCAAAGATAGAGTTGCTAATTACAATAAAACCTTTGACATTGTTGGAGAAAATATTTTATACTCCAAACCTGTACGACTTCCTTTAAGTGGTTCAGCAATAAACAAATTGGCATTAGAGATGTTTAGATCTTGGAAGAATTCTCCTGGACACTATGCCAATATGATATTCGACGACTTTACCTATAGTGGTTTTGGATTTGAATACAGTCCTAAATCCAAACGTATCTTTGCCACACATATTTTTGGGAAGAAAGGTTATGTTGTTCCTAAACAACTTTCAGGCAATGCTTTTTCAATTAAAGAAGCTGACAAATCTTGTGTAGAGTTAGTTGGAAACAAATCTAATGTAATAGTCAATATGGGAAATAGCATTACCATTGAGGACGATGAGATTTTTATTAAGCACCATAGTCTGAAGACAATTAAAGAAACTATTGACAAACCTAGTGATGGCCTAGCTATTGATTTAGTTGAGAGAGATCAATTGTCGTGTTTCAAAGATAACACCTTGGATATTTCACCAATTTATGAAGGCGTGATGTTAAAACCTGTTTTCCACAATCAATTGTTTTCAAAAAACTTATCTAAAAATAAAAAAAGATTAATTGCTTCTTTGGGAAAGGTACCAGAGCACTTGAAAGGAAAATCAGTAAGTCCAAACATTATTCTTATAAAAGAAGGGAAGAAATGTGGTTATGCTGCTCCATCTTATATTCCATCAAGAAAGTATGATTTAAAATTTGTAGATCCGATTGTCTTTGAGCCTGAAATTCAACTTAAAACCGAAGGTGTAATGGGAGTTAACATGGTTGAATTCAATTTCGATGCGGATAAGACAAACCCAACTTCCATTCCAACAATTCCTTTTCAAGTTGAAAAACTACACTCGGTAGACATAAAAAGCTACACTTCGGTAGATGGCAATGAAGAGTACAACGACAAACTACACAAAGCACGAGCAATTTATATTGAAAAGTTTGTTAGACAAAATGTAAATAATGAAAATTTACCAATTCACGTCTATGCCAAAGAAAATTGGGACCTATGCTATTACCAACTCGAAATCACAGGCTTAGATGAAATATTAAGCAATGATAAGACTGAGATTAGAAATCATATAAAAAAAGAGCGAAATGGGAATTGGAAACGTTTCTTAGAACAGCAACGCCAGTCGAAAGCCATTTTTTATCAATATGGTGATTGGCTAGAGTCTTCGACACTTCACTTAAATTACAATTTGGTAGACGCATTGTTAACAAGCAACTATGACTTAGCCAATAAAGCGCTTGCCAAAATGTATAAAAATGACAATAGCAACCTTTTTTTATACGAAGAATTCATTGTCGATTATCTATTTGACAAAGAAGAGTTAGTACAAAATGTAGCAGCATTATTGTTAAAGAACATTGACTATTACGATCTTGACAATGTCGTTTATTTTGTTCGAAACTGGCTATCAAAACCTGAAACACTCTCTAAATCAGCACAAAAAAACCTGTTAAACCTATACAATATGACAAGCAGAAAATTATTGCGCCATTGGGATAGTAGCTTGGATGATTTTTCGAAAGTTTTACATCCTAAAAAAGTCGAACCCCTATTCAACAATTACAAATCCAAGGATCAAGTGAATCCTATTTTCCTAAACTTCCATATGACAAGTATCGATTATTATGGCCAAATTAATTACAACAAAAAAATAGAGGAGTCATTTGATTTCATAACTGATTATTTTAGAAAAAAAGCCTTAACGATAGAAGACGACATCGCATTAAGCTTATTTTTCAATCGTTGGAGTAGTTATCATTTAACAACAGAACTTTTAGGACGTAGATTCAAAAATAAAACATTAAATGAAGATGCAAGTTTTATACTGGCTAAAACCTATGTGGCAAATAACGAAGATATGTCATCCCTTATAGGAATACATAAAAAAGCTTTGAAGTTCAATAAACAAAGGTGGTGTGAATGGATTGATCGCGATTTTCAGAATCTACGAAATGAAAGTGTAAAAAATTTGTACTGTAAAACTTGTAAAAATTAAGAAATGGCAGTAAACAAAAACGCATTGATCCGCTATAAAACCATCGATAAATGTTTGCAAAACAAGTATCGTGAATGGACATTGGACAACCTTATCGAAGCTTGTTCCGATGCACTTTATGAGTACGAAGGCAAGGACATAGACGTTAGTAAACGTACGGTACAATTGGACATACAGATGATGCGTAGCGACAAACTAGGCTACAATGCTCCCATTGTTGTTTACAATAGGAAATTCTACAAATACGAAGAGGAAGATTACAGTATAACGAACAGCCCCATTTCCAATCAGGATTTAACCAAACTATCCGAAGCTGTTTCCTTTTTAAAGCAGTTTCAAGGGTTTTCCCATTTCAAGGAATTGGGTAGTATGGTACAGAAGTTGGAAGACCATGTATACACACAGAAAACCCACGAAAAATCACTCATAGATTTTGAAAAGAACGAAAACCTGAAAGGGTTGGATTTCTTAGATGAGTTATACCAATACATTCTAAAAAAACAAGCCATAGAATTGACATATCGTTCTTTTAAAGCCAGATCCGAAAGTACATTTACCTTTTACCCTTATCTGCTGAAAGAATTCAGAAACAGATGGTTCATAATTGGTAAGAAAACAAACGCTGAAGGCATTTTAAACCTGGCCTTGGATCGTATAATCAGCATTGAAAAAAGTACCAAACCCTATGTTTTCGATGCTACATTCGATTCCGAAAACTATTACAAGGATGTCATAGGTGTTTCCGTAAGTCCGCAATTAAAGACAGAGCAAGTTATTCTATATGTCGTCCACAAACACGCACCTTATGTTGAGACCAAACCTTTTCACTATTCGCAACATGTCATTGACAGAGACAATTACGGCGTCACCTTTGCTTTGGACGTACAACACAATTTCGAATTGGAAAAAGAAATTCTTGGCCTTGGAGAAAACATCAAAGTCATTGCTCCAGAACGTTTAAGACGCAATATAAAAGAGCGCTTGTATCATGCCATAGACACCTATGAAACGGAAATCACGGAAAAGGGTTTGAAAGCCGTAAAAAAGCAGATAGAATTCAAAGGTTTTACCATCTTGAATTATTTGTACACGAAACGTGAGGTGAGGAAGTTGAAATCCAAATTGGATGCCTATATAAAGCAGAATGATGAAAAAACCTTTGGCATGCGTGCCGTCTTGAAAAAAATGCCTGAGCTGAAACCCATTCTTTTCAACAGGAATCTAAAAAAACTGGTTCGATCAATGGATAATACCGCCTTTTTGACCAAGGCCATCTATTTCGACAAGCAACCCAAAGACAATTGGTACGTGACATGGCATCAGGATGTCCCCATCAATGTCCTAAGCAGAATTGACACGGACGGTTACAAGTCTTGGACCACCAAAGATGGAATCATTGGTGTGCGCCCACCTGAAGACATCTCCAAGAATTCGTTTTCCATTCGCATTCATTTGGATGACACCACAGAAAACAATGGCGCTTTGAAAGTTATTGGTGGTTCTCATAAAAAGAGATTGAATGACGATGAGATAAAACTGATATCCGAGCATTCCATCCCATTTTCCTGTGAGGTAAACTCTGGAGGCGTGCAGGTATTGAAACCTTTGTTGTTGCATGCTTCTTCCAAATCCAAAGCACAGAAAAGAAGGCGTGTGTTGCATTTGGAATTCTCGTCCATTGAGCTCCCGAATGGATTGGAGTATGCTGAGAAGGAATTACTATAAATTCATTGAATATGATTTCGAGACACTTCTCCTGAACTGAAGTCGAATAATGAAGTTATATGTGTTTTGATTGTTTATTTCTAACAATGTCTATGACATTGGCAATATCTCTATTACCTTTCCATAAACATTTTTTGTCCATCCATTAATTCTACCATGATTGTTCCCAATTAACAATCCCCGCTTGTTGTTTTTGCCTTTCACAAGGTGTGTAAAACAATTACCTCTAACCTTGCAGTAAACAATGTCTCCCGTTTCGCAATCCTCCCATTGAATGGGTTTGAGTCTTACAGGTTGTTTTGATCTTAACAATGGCAACATGGAATTACCCGGTTCTTTTGAAACAATGGTCTCGCCATTTTGTAGTTTTTGAATTTTCCAATTCATAATATTAAATTTTGAAGGATATGCAAGTCAATGGTGATTTGCATATCCTTCAAAATTTCTCAAAAGAATCCCAATGAACTAGGGCAAAGATATGTAAATTAACATAGAAAGAATCTCAACATACGTTCCTAAATAATGATAGTCGACCAATCACTAATCAATTTGCCTCAGAAATACTGTTTCACCTTTTTTAATTTCTGAATGGTGTTCAAAGAAAATACTGCTGTCTCCGACATTACCTTCAATTAAATAACACTTCCCTTTAAAATAAGATTGCTTTGCGATAACCTTTAAATTTGAACTATCAGCCATCTTCAGCCGATTTGCATACACGATCTCATTGTCAATGATGTTGAACTCTCCAAAAAAGGAAGCGACCAAAGGAAGTTTGGGTTCTTCGTACAACTGTTTAGGTGAATCCAAGGCAACTATTTCATTTTGATCCAAAACCATCATCTTGTCTGCATAACCCAACACATCTTCCTTGTCGTGAGTAGCTACGATGCAAGCAATATTCTTTTCTTTCAAGTAACTGAACAGGTTTCTTCTTAGAGATTGTTTCTTGAAGTTGTCGATGTGACTAAAAGGCTCGTCCAACAAGATTATTTCTGGTTGTTTTGCTATGGCTCTAGCTAGGGCCACACGTTGCTTCTGTCCACCACTCAGCAGTTTCACCTTGGTCTTGGCAAATGCGGACAACTCCACCACTTCCAATAGTTCGGCAACACGCCTTTGTTTCTCTTCTGGATAAAAGTTGGATAAATGCTGCCCTATGTTTTCTTTAACCGAAACATAGGGTTCCAACTCAAATTCCTGAGCAACGTATTTCATGAAATCGTAACCAACGACCAGATTGAATTCAGGCCCTAGAATATCTCCCCCTTTCCATAGGATCCGACCTCCATTTAAATCGTATTCGCCTCTAAGCACTTTTAACAATGTACTTTTTCCGGAACCACTTTCTCCAATGACGGCAAGGTATTCCCCAGCATCGACTTCAAAGGAAAGGTCTTTTAAAACCTTTGTTTTGTCGTAGCTAAAAACTATGTTTTTTACTTGAAGCATTTAATCGTTTGAATTGCAAAAATAGCATAAAAAAACTCGCATAAACTTTAATAAATTCCAAATAACATACTTTACTTTTTTTGTTTCACTTATGGAGACACGTAAAACTTCTCATTGTGAATTTTGTTTAATAAAAACCCAAAGGGCTATTCATATGAAATTCCTCATTATTTTAATACAAAAACTTATAATACCTTTGTCCTCTTTTATTTTAAACTCAAATTATGAAGAATTTAATTTTACTGGTAACATTATTTAGCGTATCATATATTAACGCCCAAGCTTTTAAAGGCAAAGAAGATAGTAAGTTTCAAATAGGTGCTAACATACAAAACAATGCAACGGGGATTAATGCTAGTTATGATTTTGGTCTTGGCGAAAATATTTCATTAGGCTTTTCTACCACCTATGCTTTAAATATTGATGAAATTCTAAATGCAGATTTCATAGATCGCTTTGACATTAAAGCACGTTTTAATGCAAACTTGGGGAATGTGGTAAACATTGATGAAAATTTTGATATCTATCCAGGTTTAAACTTTGGTCTTAAAAATTTTGGTGGACACTTAGGAATGCGCTATTTCTTTACAGATGGCTTTGGGGTCTATACTGAATTTAACACCCCTTTGGCTAAATACGACACTAATAATTTAACACCCGCAGAAAAAATACACAATCAGTTTACCGTCAGTCTTGGCGCTACTTTTAATTTGTAAGATCTTTTCAACACCACTTAGCCTCATGGCAAATTTTACCATGAGGCTTTTTCTATTGTTTCTTTACCTTAATAACCGAATTAGTGCTTTTTGAAAACACTGAAGTTAATCTTTGAATTCATCTTTCATCTTGCTTGGCAATACATCAAACCCCATATTGAATAGGGTAAAGCCATAAATGTCCGCATATTGCTCTATGGTTTTTGTAACTGGTGTTCCAGCTCCATGACCTGCATCCGTCTCGATACGAATAAGCGTTGGATTCTTTCCTGTTTGCTTGTCCTGCAATTCGGCTGCAAACTTAAAACTATGTGCTGGCACCACGCGATCGTCATGATCTCCTGTCGTTACCATTGTCGCTGGATATTTTACTCCGGGTTTTACGTTATGCACTGGCGAATATCCCTTTAAATACTCGAACATCTCCTTGTTGTCATCTGCCGTACCATAGTCATAGGCCCAACCAGCACCAGCTGTAAAGGTATGGTAACGCAACATGTCCAAAACACCAACGGCTGGCAATGCCACCTTCATCAATTCCGGACGCTGTGTCATTGTCGCTCCAACCAACAATCCCCCATTGGATCCTCCTCGAATCGCCAAATAGTCGGAAGAGGTATATTTGTTGTCTATCAAATATTCCGCAGCTGCGATGAAATCATCGAAAACATTTTGCTTCTTCAACTGCGTCCCGGCATCATGCCATTTTTTCCCGTATTCCCCTCCTCCACGGAGGTTTGGAACGGCATAGACACCTCCTTGCTCCATCCAAACGGCATTTGCTATGCTGAATACAGGCGTTAAACTCACATTGAAGCCTCCATAACCATAAAGAATCGTCGGATTCTTCCCATTGAGTTCCAACCCCTTTTTGTAGGTAATGATCATTGGTACTTTCGTTCCATCCTTGGAATTGTAAAAAACCTGCTTGCTCTCATAATTCTCTGAATTGAAGTCTATCTTCGGCGTACGAAACAGTTCTGATGTTCCTTCTGCTATGTCATACTTATAGATACTTCCCGGTGTCACATAGTTTGTAAACGAATAGTACAATTCCTTGTCTTCCTTCTTGGCACCAAATCCACCTGCACTTCCCACTCCTGGTAATTTCACCTCTCGAATCAACTTCCCATCGTAGTCGTACTGAAGTACTTTTGAAACGGCATCTACCATGTATTCCGCGAAGAAATATCCACCTCCTGTGGATGGACTCAATACGTTTTCTGTTTCAGGAATGAAATCTACCCAGTGTTCCGGTGTTGGATTGGAAGCATCTACCGTTACTATTTTTTGATTCGGCGCATTCAAATTGGTTACCAAATACAGTTTGCTTCCACTATTTTCAATGACGTATGTGTCGCTATCCGTATGCCCCACTATTTCCACCAATGGTGAATCGTCAATCGTCAGATCCTTTATGTACAACTTGTTCCCTGAAGTCGATACTCGGGGCGAGATCAACAAATAACGATCATCTTCCGTTACTTGTCCATAGATGTACCTATGTTTTTCCTCTGGTGTACCACCATAGATTAAAGCATCTTCTTTTTGAGAGGTTCCCAATTTGTGGTAATACACTTTGTGTTGGTCCGTTTTTGCTGATAGCTCACTCCCTTTTGGTTTGTCGTAGCTGGAATAGTAAAATCCTTCATTCTTGTACCAAGACATCCCACTGAACTTGATGTCGACCAATGTATCTTCAACAATCTCCTTGGTTTCCGTATTCATGATTAAAACCTTACGCCAATCACTTCCTCCTTCCGATATGGAATACGCCAAAGTCTTTCCGTCTTTTGAAAAGCTAGCCCCTCCCAAGGAAATGGTTCCTTCTTCATTGAACGTGTTAGGATCCAGAAACACAGTTGCCGTGCTAGAATCCTCTCCTATTTTATATCTATAGATCACATATTGATTTTGCAAGCCATCATTCTTATAGAAATAGGTATATTCACCTTCTTTGAACGGCGCTCCTATTTTTTCATAGTTCCACAACTTGGATAAACGTTCCTTCAATTCGTTGCGATATGGTATGTTGTCCAAATAGCCGAAAGTAGCTTCATTCTGCTTGCTTACCCAAGCTTCGGTTTCCTTACTTCTATCATCTTCCAACCATCTGTAAGGATCCTTCACTTCCGTTCCAAAGTAATTGGTAATGGTATCCACCTTCTTGGTTTCCGGATAAGTGACTGCTATTTCTTTTTTTTGGTTTTGGTTTTGCTCTTCTTTACAAGACATAATAATTGAAAGTGTTAATAAGCAAAGTGCTATTTTTTTCATTGTATCATTGTTTTTGGTTACCATAAAAGTAAAATAAAAAAAGCTCTTATATCCACGATATAAGAGCTTTTTTCAAGAGAGGTGTTTGTCTATTCCTCTACACTAAGTTATTTTCCACCAAGTATTCTGCGATTTGCACCGTGTTTGTCGCTGCTCCTTTTCGCAAATTATCGCTCACGACCCACATATTCAATGTATTGGGTTGAGATCCATCTCTACGAATGCGTCCCACGAATACATCGTCTTTTCCATTTGCGTATATGGGCATCGGGTAAGTATTTACGTCTATGTTGTCTTGTACGATCACTCCTTCTGTTTGACTTAGCAATTGACGTACTTCATTTAAATCGAAATCATATTCAAACTCCACGTTTACAGCTTCACTATGTCCGCCTGATGTAGGAATGCGAACCGCTGTAGCAGTAACAGCTATCGTTTTGTCGTCCAGAATCTTTTGTGTTTCACGAACCAATTTCATCTCCTCTTTGGTATAGCCATTCTCTTCGAACACATCACAGTGAGGAATTGCATTCTTATGAATTGGATAAGGATAGGCCATTTCACCCTTTACTCCGGCCAATTCATTCTCCAACTGTTGCATTGCTTTCACTCCCGTACCGGAAATGGATTGATAAGTAGAGACGACAATGCGTTTTGTCTTGTATTTTTTATGCAGTGGAGCCAATGCCATTACCATTTGAATGGTCGAGCAATTCGGATTCGCAATGATCTTATCGTCTTTGGTAAGTTCCTTTGCATTGATTTCTGGCACAACCAACTTCTTGTCATGATCCATTCTCCAAGCTGAAGAATTGTCAATTACCGTGGTCCCTGCTTCAGCAAATTTTGGAGCCCACTCTAAAGAGGTGTTCCCTCCTGCCGAAAACAAAGCGATGTCAGGACGCATTGCTATGGCATCTTCCATACTTACCACAGTATAGTCTTTGTTTTTAAACGCTACCTTTTTTCCTACCGATCGCGGGGAAGCAACTGGAATGAATTCTGTTATTGGAAAATTACGTTCTTCTAGAACCGTACGCATCACTTCTCCAACCATACCTGTGACGCCAACTACTGCTACTTTCATTTTAAATTATTCTTTTGTTATTGTAACTAGGGCAAAATTATAGTATTTATATCTATTTAAATTAAAAAAGACATTGTTTTTTTCATAAAGTTTATGCCAAAAAAAAACCGATTCCATAGATTCGGAATCGGTTTTTGTTTTTTATTTTGAATTTAAAGACTACTTCTTTAAAGCATCTCTAATTTCTTTTAAAAGATCATTGTCCGATGGTCCAGCTGGCGCAGCTTCTTCCACTACTGCTGGCTTTTTTGTTTTGTTATATGCCTTGACGATCATAAATAGAACAAATCCTACTATTATTAAGTTAATGATGGCGTTAACCCATTTACCGTACATAATTGCATTTTCGCCTTTTGTAACAGTTCCGTCAGCAGCAATTACTGCTTCATCCAAGACCATTTTCATATCGGCAAAATCCAACCCTCCAGCAAAATGTCCTACAATTGGCATCATGATGTCGGCGACAAAGCCATTTACCACAAGTCCCATTGCTCCAGCCAACAATACAGCTACAGCCAAATCTATGACATTTCCCGTCATAATGAAATCTTTAAATTCTTTAAACATAATCTTAAATTATTTTATAGTTAGTTAATAATAACTCCTAATTTACTCAAAATTTGGACACAATTTTAGATTGGAAAGAAAAATAAGCAACAAATTATCGATTAAATGTTCGTTTTACACGCCGAGATACCGCTGTTAGCAACTCATAAGAAATGGAATCTACATTTTCAGCTAAATGCTCGGCTGTATTTTTTTGGCCAAAAATCACTACCTCATCACCTTCCATACAGGCAATATTTGTAACATCCACCATAATCATATCCATGCAAACATTACCTAGGATGCTAGCCTTTTGACCATTTATGGTTACAAACCCCTTTTCATTTCCATACTGCCTACCAATCCCATCTGCATGTCCTATTGGCAATGTTGCAGTTCTTGTAATCCCATCCGCTACAAATGCTCTATTGTATCCCAAACTATCACCTATGTTCAAAGTGTGTATTTGAGAAATCACCGTTTTTAAGGTGGCTATTGGTTTTAAGTTCCTGTTAATTTCCGGATTGTTCCCAAAGCCATACAGCCCTATTCCACTCCTTACCATGTCGAAATGAGCTTCAGGGTAGTTCATGATGCCCGACGTATTGCATTGGTGTAGCATTGGTCTGTACCCCAAGCCATCTATCATTTGTTTGGAAATTGCTTTGAAGGACACAATTTGGCCATTTGTAAAATCCCTTTCGGTATTGTCTTCGCTGGCGGCCAAGTGAGAGAAAATGGATTTTACCTTGACAGAAGCATTGTCTTCGAGTTTGGAAACAATTGAGTCAATGTCTTTTTCCTTGAATCCCAATCTATTTAACCCTGTATTGAACTTGATGTGTATTGGATATTTTTTTTGATTGCGTTTTTTTGCTTCATCGATGAAAATGTCCAAGATACGATGGGAATACAAACTGGGTTCCAGATTTCGATCCATCAAAGCCCCAATATTGAAAACTTGTGGATGCAAAACCAAAATTGGGCGTGTAATTCCCGCATCCCGAAGCGCGACTCCTTCATTCACATAGGCCACTGCAAAATAATCGACATTCAATGTTTCCAAGCATTTGGCTACCTCGACGGCATCGCTACCATAGGCAAATGCCTTGACGACAGCTAAACATTTGGTGTTCTCTTCAAGTTTGGATTTAATGAACTCGAGATTGTGTTTAAGCGCTTTTAAATCTATCTCTAAAACTGTTTCTTGCGCTTTAAGCATTGGGTTCTTTGGGTTTTGGTCTTATTTCTTCTGCATCATTCACTTTCATCTTTCTTATCTTCTCCCGCATCGTTGCCTTGTAATATGCTGCACGGCTCAGGGGTTCGTACTCTTCAGTTTCTCCCAACAGGACGAGGTCTTCGCTTTTCGTCTTTCTATAGCTGAACTGTGCCAAATTGCCTGTTCGCGTACAAACCGCATGCACCTTGGTGACATATTCGGCTGTAGCCATCAAATAGGGCATTGGACCAAAGGGATTCCCTTTGAAATCCATATCCAATCCAGCTACGATGACACGGACGCCCTTGTTTGCCAAATCATTGCAAACACGTACGATCTCATCATCGAAAAATTGAGCTTCATCTATGCCTACGACGTCACAACCATCTGCCAATATTGGTATGTTTGCTGCTGCTGGAACTGGAGTGGAACGAATCTCGTTTGCATCGTGAGAGACCACCATTTCATCATCATAACGGACATCTATGGTAGGTTTGAATATCTCCACTTTTTGTTTTGCGAATTGCGCTCGTTTGAGCCTACGAATCAACTCTTCCGTTTTACCAGAGAACATTGAACCGCAAATAACTTCAATCCAACCAAATTGTTCTTTTTGATTTACTGTATTTTCAAGAAACATTTTGTAATTTTAGCACTATAATGAAATCTCCTTTATTGTCTATAAAGGTGGGTCAAATTTATTAAAAATCAAAAGGCTAAATTGCATTAAATTTAAAAATTATAAAATTTTAGTTTATGAAGAAGAAGTTAGAATCGGAATTGATGAGCATTGCCCATAGGATTCTAAAATTAAGAGGAAAAGAGGATATCAATAAAATGCATACTGAAGTTGCTGCCCTATATGAGAAGTTGACCGTCTTGAAATTTGCCCAGGAAAATTTTGAAGACGACCTACCTACGATAGGTGACGATTCCTCGTTCTTTGGAATGTTGGATGCAGCTTTCAACAACAAGGTGAGTGACAACATAGAAGTCGAAAACAAGACATACGTGAACTTGGATGACAATGAAAATGAAGAACTCACAGAACCCGTAATGGAGAAAATCAAGGACATTGTTGCCCAAATGCCCGAAGAAACACAAGAAGTCGATGAGTTGTTCAATGCTACAAAGCCAAAGCATAAAAATGATTTTGAGGACATCACCGCCGATTTCAAAGACATTCCAGTCTTTGAAAAGCTATCGGACATTAAAGTCGAAGACGAAAAAAAATCACTCAATGACAAATTGAAATCCGGATTGTCCATTGGATTGAATGACAAGTTGGCTTTCATCAAACATCTATTTGAAGGAAAAAGCGAAGACTACGACCGTGTATTGTCCCAATTGAACACTTCCAGCTCATACAATGAAGCATCCCAATTAATCAAGCACATCATAAAGCCAGATTACAACAACTGGGAAGGGAAGGAAGATTACGAAACGCGATTCATGGAAATCCTAGAAGCCAAATTCAATTAGGCATGAGAATTCAAAAGGTCATCTATTGGCTTGCCACGATTGCTCTTTGCCTCATAATGTTGTATTCCGCCAACATGTACTTTTCCAACGTAGAAATGGTAAAAGACTATTTTGAGATGTTGAATTACCCAACTTACATCGTAATTCCTCTCGCCATTTTAAAAGTATTGGGAGTTATGATGATTTTATGGCGTAAAAGCAATTGGCTCACGGAATGGGCATATGCGGGAATGTTCTTCGATGTCATTTTGGCTACTGCTGCACATCAGCAAGCTGGGCATGACATGGGGTTGTCTGTCACGGCTATTCCCATCATTTTAATCTCTTATTTCCTAGGAAAACTGGTAAGAGCCAAAGATTGATTGCACCTCATGTTCGTTGGTTCTTTCCATCCATGATTTTGAATTAATGGAAAAGGTTGCGCCAAATACACTTAAAAAGGTTGTAAATTTGAACTCATAACATCTAAATCAATGAGTAAACTCTATATTGTTCCCACGCCAATAGGAAACTTGGAAGATATGACCTTTAGAGCAATAGCCATTTTGAAAACAGTGGATTGCATCTTGGCTGAAGACACAAGGACCTCTGGCAAATTGCTAAAGCATTTTGAAATCTCCACACAAATGCAAAGCCACCACATGCATAACGAACATAAGACCGTATCCAATGTGGTACAACGCATTAAAAATGGAGAAACCATTGCATTGATAAGCGATGCTGGCACACCGGCAATTTCAGATCCGGGATTCTTGCTTGCCAGAGCTTGTGTGGAAAACGACATCGAAGTGGACTGTCTACCAGGTGCAACGGCATTCGTCCCTGCTTTGGTAAATAGTGGTTTGCCAAACGACAAATTCGTCTTTGAAGGTTTTTTGCCCGTTAAGAAGGGAAGGCAAACGAGATTGTTGTTGCTAGCCGAAGAAACCAGAACCATCATCTTTTACGAATCACCACATAAACTAATAAGGACACTAGGCCATTTTTGTGAGTATTTTGGAGAAGAAAGGTCTGTTTCCGTATCCAGAGAGTTAACCAAACTATATGAAGAAACCATTCGTGGTACGGCAAAGGAAGTTTTGGAACACTATACGAGCAAACCTCCAAAGGGTGAAATCGTAATTGTAGTGGGAGGAAAAAATAGTACATCCATCAAAAAATAATCGTCATGTTAAAAAAATACTTGGGCATACTTGTCATTATCATCATAGTCGTTTCCTGTAAATCAAAAAAAGTAGCAGCCACCTTTCAAAACGAGGAGCAAACAACTCAAAATCACTGGAATTCGATCAATGATAATTTCACTGGGGATTTAGCTTATGAAACCACTGCCTTCATGGAAAAATATTGGCGCATCGTTGGCAATACGGGTTTTGACAAAAGCATGCATAACATAGCAGAACAACTGGAAAAGGCAGGATATGTCCTTGAGGAAAAGGCCACTCCAAACGACATCCTTACATACCGAATAGAGAAAAGAGCACTCAAACACCCCACTTGGGAATCCATCGATGCTAGAGTTACCATAACAGGAGAAGAGATCCCTCTATTGCAGCACGCTACCAATAGAAACATGATCGCCATCAATTCCCATAGCACTCCAAAAGAGGGAATAGATGCCGAAGTCGTTTACATCGAGGACGTCAAGCAATTAAAAAACGTGGATGTAAAAGGAAAAATAGTCTTTGTGGAATCCAGCCCTGCAAGAGTCTTTCAAACGGCAGTGGTAAAAGGAGGTGCCGTTGGCATCCTATCTTATAGCAATCCGAAATACCTACAGCCCGAAAAGAATACGACATCCATTCAATTTAGATCCATCCCTTTGAATCAAGACATAAAAGGATGGGCAATCGCCATGTCCTACGCGGCGAAGGAACGTTTGAAATCCAATTTGAGCAAAGGCACCGTAAAGTTAAATGTCATGGTAGAGACAAAAATTTACGAATCGGAGGAGTTGACCATCGTTGCAGAAATAAAAGGAAGTACTTCTCCAAAAGAACGCTTGGTATTTAGTGCCCACGTACAAGAGCCAGGAGCCAACGACAATGCAACTGGTGTTGGCGTAGCCTTGGAAATGGCTGCAGTTACCGCCAGATTAATCAAACAGAACATCTTTAAACCAAAACGAACGCTAACCTTTCTTTGGGGAGATGAAATCGTTTCCACCAAAAGATATGTCCAAGAAGACAAAGAACGTGCAAAAAACATAAAATGGGGCATTAGTTTGGACATGGTGGGGGAAAATACCGCAATTACCGGAGGTTCTTTCTTAATTGAGAAAATGCCCGACCCAAGTGCCATTTGGACCAGAGGCAATGACAAGCATACCGAATGGGGAGGTCAAAAAATGAAGTTGAGCCAAATGAAACCCCACTATTTAAACGATTTTTTAATTGATGAATTCAAAGCTCAAGGCAAAAGAGCGAATTGGATCGTAAACACCAATCCCTTTGAAGGAGGAAGCGATCATGTTCCCTTTCTAACGGAAGACATCCCAAGTGTGTTGTTTTGGCATTTTACGGATCAATTCTATCATACGGACAACGATCGTCTGGACAAAGTTTCCAAACAAACACTCAAAAACGTAGGCGTGGCATCGCTCGTTTCGGCATATCGTCTTTTGAATGCCGATGAAAACTTGGCAAAGCAAATAGTCTTGCAAATAGAAAAGGCAGCTACGGAAAGATTGGACGAGGAATTGAAACATAGCAAAATTGCTTTGAATAAAGGAGATGACATGAAAACTCAAGTTTCCATAATAAAGGCCTGGGAAGATTGGTATGTAAAAGCAGTCGAAACGACCAAGGACATGGTTTCGGATCATTCATCGATTGAGCCAATCATTGAAAATGCTCAAAACAACATAAATGCAAAAGTTGTAAAAGTTATAATGGAGATGCACGACTAAGTTTCGTTTTCATCTTTTCTTGGAATAAAGTATTTAGTTTTTGTGTTTTTCTCATAATTCTCAATATCTTTTATGGTAGTTTTTGGATATAGTTTTTTAATCACAACTAATCTAATGACTTTCCCCAATTCCATAGCATGGCATAGATTAATCACAAAAAACAACAACGATGGTATTTTAATGTGAACCTCCATAAATCAAACGTTTTTTAGCAAATCAAATTACAAACACGAAGTCAAAGTCCGTGAAAAACGTATTTATTTTACTTGTTGAAAAACAAACCTAATTGAAATATCGATATTAAAATAGGGTACCAAAAACAAGTAGGAAAATCCTTTGAAAAAGAAAACCATCAAAAGGTTATTTTTGATGGTTCAATTATTTATATCTATTCAGTCCAACAATTGGCCAACGTTGTTGAAGTGGCTCATCTATTGAAAATAGAACTAGACGCAACTACACGTGCTTTCCTACTTCAAAACCGTGTTTTCCCAAATATTGGTTGCCACTTTCAATCGCATCTCCTTCAAGTGTGGTTCCCATGGAATCATTCCAACGGTTCAAGTAACCGAACAAGGAGATAACACCTAGCATTTCGACAATTTCTCCTTCATCCCAATGTTCATGCAATCTTCTTTTTATGTCTTCGTCCACGGCATTGGGCACTTGTGAGGCCGCCAAGGAAAAATCCAACGCTGCACGTTCTCCTTCATTGAACGCGGGATGCGTCCTATATTCCCAAATGTTGTCCAACTGCTCCTGCTCTGCTCCGTAACGTTCTGCTGCACGAATGGCATGTGCTTGACAATAACGACATCCAGTTGCATTGCTACTTACCCAAGCTATCATCCTTTTCAGTGCAGAAGTCACTCGACCTTCATTCGTCATCACAGCCTTGTTCAAATTTATGAAGGCTTTGCTTATTGCTGGTCTTCGTTGCATTGTTAGCACGGAATTAGGACAAAAACCAAGTGTTTCGTTAAAAAACTCAGCAAGTTTTTTTGTCTCTAAATCGTGTTCTGGTGTCAAAGGAGTAATTAATGGCATGAAATTTAATTTTATTAGTAGTATTTTTGGTATTACAAATAACGATAAAAATTTCAATAATGTCTCATAAAATAACAACACAATGGAAAGGCGACATGCTTTTCGAATCGGATAACCCAAGTGGACACAATGTATCGATGGATACGTCGGAAGAAAATGGAGGAACGAACAAAGGTTTGCGACCAAAAGCCATGATGTTGTCGTCATTGGCTGGGTGTTCTGGCTTGGACGTCGTTTCCATATTGGAGAAGATGAAAGTGGAAATAGATGATTTCAAAATGGATGTAGAAGGACAATTGACCGATGAGCACCCAAAATATTACCATACCGTGACCGTGGACTATCATTTCTATGGAAGCAACTTGGATGAAGGAAAGATTACCAAAGCCGTTAATTTGTCCGTGGACAAGTATTGTGGTGTCATGGAAATGTTTAGAAAATTTGCGGAGGTAAAGACAAATTCACATTTTCACAACAATTAGGACATGTCTTTCAGCTTTGCTTCAGATTATATTATCGAGGATGCCGTTGTGCAACTAAAACCTTTGCATGAGAACCATTTCAAAAGCTTGTTGGACATCTCCAACGAGCCCAACATCTGGGACTATTCACATATAAAGGGCAATGGTTCGTTAAATTTGATGGAGTATATAAAATCTGCCATTAAAGCCAGAAAGGACAAAAAGGAATACCCTTTTCTGGTCGTGGACAAGAGGACGAATCAAATTGCCGGCTGTACGCGTTTTTGTGACATAGACCCAACCTTGAAGAACACCCGATTGGGATATACTTGGTACGGGAAACAATTTCAAGGCACAGGCTTGAACAAGCATTGCAAATATTTGCTATTCGACTTTGCCTTTGGTACCATGGAGATGGAACGCATTGGCATGGGATCCTATGTCGAAAACAAAAGAAGCATCGCTGCGATGAAGAGTGTAGGCTGTACAGAAGAAGGCCGATTTAGACAAGCTTTGCCAAGTCCTTCTGGAAGAGGAAGAAGCGATGTCGTCTTGTTGAGCATCTTGAAAGAAGAGTGGATAACACATAAAAAAGAAGAATTACGTTTAAAATTGATAAGATAGATGCGTTGGACATTAAAGCCCAAACCCAATCAAGATACTGTAAGAGATCTTTCTAAAGCTTTGCAAGTAGAGCTGTCCATAGCTTCACTTTTGGTGCAACGTGGCATAGAATCCTATGAACAAGCCAAATATTTCTTTAGACCTAGCCTAGATGATTTGCACGATCCCTTTCTGATGAAGGACATGGACAAGGCCGTATCAAGAATAGAAACAGCAATCGCCAACGGTGAAAACATCATGGTGTATGGTGATTATGATGTAGACGGCACCACGGCGGTATCTTTGATGTCTTCCTATCTATTGAGCACATACTCGAATGTAGCAACCTACATTCCCGATCGCTATGACGAGGGTTATGGCATCTCCTACAAAGGGATAGATTACGCTGCCGACAACGACGTGACTTTGATAATCGCATTGGACTGTGGCATAAAGGCCATTGACAAGATAGCCCATGCAAAAGAAAAAAATGTCGATTTCATAATCTGTGATCACCATAGACCAGGGCCAAAGATACCAGATGCCATTGCTGTCTTGGATCCCAAACAAGACGATTGCAACTACCCATTCGACGAACTTTGTGGTTGTGGAGTCGGTTTCAAATTAATCCAAGCATTGGCATCTAAAAAAGGCAAGACCATCGAGGATCTCACAGAATACCTAGACCTCGTCGCAACGGCCATAGGAGCTGACATAGTTCCCATAATAGGTGAAAATAGAATCTTGGCCTACCATGGGTTGCATATTATCAACACCAAGCCAAGAGCCGGATTCAAGTCCATTATCAACCAAATAAAAAAAGACACGCTTACCATAACAGACGTCGTATTCACAATTGCTCCTAGAATAAATGCAGCAGGCAGAATGAAGCATGGGCAATACGCCGTAGATCTCCTTACCCAAACCAATCTTACGACTGCAACGAAATATGCAGAGGAAATTGAAGCTTTTAACACAGACAGAAAAGATGCAGACAAAAGAATCACCAAAGAAGCTCTTGCATACATTGAAGAGCACAAAGAACAGAAACGCTTTACTACTGTTGTTTACAACGAAACTTGGCATAAAGGTGTTATTGGCATTGTGGCTTCTAGACTGATTGAAAACTATTATCGCCCAACCTTGGTCTTCACAAAAAGCGGAGATAGATTGGCAGCTTCCGCCAGATCCGTAAAAGGTTTCGACGTATACAATGCCTTGGAAGCCTGTTCCGAGCACATCGAACAATTCGGTGGTCACAAGTATGCTGCTGGATTGACTTTGAAAGAGGAAAACTACGAACCCTTCAAACGAAAATTCGAAGAGGTCGTAAAAGCCTCGATAGACAAGAGTTTGTTGACACCAGAAATAACCATAGACACACAGATAGACTTGGATGACATCACCCCCAAATTCTATCGCATACTAAGTCAGTTCGCCCCCTTCGGCCCAGGAAACATGACTCCCGTTTTCATGAGTGACAACCTGAAAGACACCGGGTATGGCAAATGTGTCGGTGAGGACGAAAGCCACTTGCGCATCACAGTGACTCAAAATGGGAATCCCAAATTGGTTTGCATCGGTTTTGGTTTAGGAGAGAAGCTAAATCTCATTGAAAACAAAAAAGAGTTCAAAGCAGCCTATTCCATAGATGAGAACCATTGGCAAGGCAATGTCAGCTTGCAATTGAAACTTAAAGACATTAAAGGATAAATTATTCTTTTTTATTATTTAGATTCATTATAAATAATATTATATTTGATACTGAAAATAGTCTAAATATGGAAAAAGAGATCTATAAGATATATCACAATGACTTTGGAATAGCCTTTCAATGGAAAAGCAATGCGACCAAACGAGACAAGATTCAACTTGTATTTAGAGATATGGGGTTCTATCTAACAGCCAAAGAAATAAGGCAGTTTCATGAAAACGTATTTGATGCTCGAAACTCCAAAGGTTGTAGTTGTTGTGAAAGAGATTGCAACACCAAATCCATTCTATTGAAGACACCTAGCACAAAAGTAGACTTAGCTGTAAATGAAAAGGAGTTGATGGAAGTAGAAGACCTCATCAAAGGAACACTTTTTCAATTAGATCTGGATAACTACCTGAATAACCTTTGTAATCTTTAAATTTGCACGAACCATCAACGACCATCTCAAACTGGTTCTTTCAATAATCCTCCATGCAAAAAAACGATCCGTACGAAGCGTTAAGATTCAGAGAATTCAACATTTTCATATTGATGCGCTTTGCATTGGTATTTGCTTGGACCATGCAGTTCATCGTCATCGAATGGCAAGTTTACAGCATCACCAAAGACCCGTGGTCATTAGGTGTAATCGGCATCATAGAGTTCATACCAGCTTTTATAATGGCGCCATTTGCTGGACACATCGTGGATCAAAGGGAAAAGAGAAACTTATTGGCAATGTGCATTGCCGCGTTCTCCGTAATTAGTTTGGGTCTTTTTCTATTGACCTGGCCAGAAGTAGTAAAGGGCTGGTCCAAACAAAAAGTTTTATATGGCATCTATGCATTGGTGTTCTTTGGAGGTTTTCTACGCTCATTCTTTGGACCAACCATTTTTTCCTTGATAGCTTTGATCGTTCCCAAAAAAACCTATCCTAATGCAGCAACTTGGAGTAGTTCCACTTGGCAAATGGCATCTGTTTTAGGGCCTGCCTTTGCTGGTTTTTCAATACATTGGTTTGGTGTGCATTGGACACTTTGCTTTGTTTTTGGATTGGTTGTTTTCTCATTGCTAGTCATTCTTCAAATACCAAAAAAACCAATTCTCAACCCAAAGATAGGTGAACCCATTATACAGAGTTTAGTAGAGGGAGCCAAGTTCGTGTTCAAGACCAAAGCCATTTTAGGCGCTTTGACATTGGATATGGTTGCCGTTCTTTTTGGAGGAGCTATTATTTTGTTACCCGTTTTTGCTCAAGACATTTTAAAGGTTGGAAGTGAAGGCTTTGGAGTTTTAAGAGCAGCTCCAGCGGTGGGTGCTTTCTTGACAATGTTAGTTACGGCTTACATTCCCATTAGCAAAAATGCAGGAATAAAGCTTTTAGCTGCCATCTTTGGGTTCGGAATTTCCATTATCGTGTTCGGGTTGTCCTCCATATTTTGGGTTTCAGTAGTCGCCTTGTTTTTTAGTGGCGTAACCGATGGAGTTTCCATGGTTATTAGGCAAACCATCCTTCAATTGAAGACACCAGACAACATGCGTGGTCGTGTAGCATCGGTAAACTCAATGTTCGTAGGGTCTTCTAACGAACTCGGAGCTTTTGAGAGTGGTTTGACAGCAAAACTCATGGGAACAGTTACCGCTGTTGTATTTGGTGGCACAATGACATTAATTACCGTTATTACCATGGGCATGGTTTCTCCATCCTTCAGAAAGTTGGACCTACGAAAAGACATCGAAGAACATAAAAAAAAATAGCAGAGAAATTGCCATATGGCAATTGATTGATTGTTTGAACTTTTCCGAGCACAACCACCTAGTTATTAAAATTTTAAATTTCTTTAAATTGAAAACCTTTAGTTACATTCAAAATATTTATCTTACATTTTGTTTTCCTAATCCAAGATACCAATGAAAAAAATCCTCATATTCATTCTTACCATAATCATTTTGATCTTTGCGTACAACGAGTATAAAGATTACAAACGATTTCATCCCAAAAACGCAAACTATTTGGCCAACGAGAACATTGATTTGAATTATCACGATCAATCCGTGGTTTACGATTACAATGAAGCCATATCTACATTGAACGGCTTTGTACTAATGCAATGGAGTGCCAATGAAATAGATGTGAAACACCCTGAAGATGACGATGCACAGACACGACATACCGTAAGTGAATACTCTAAAAAACTAGCAAAAGTCAAATTTTACGAAGCAAAATTAATACAATCCAAAGAACTAAAATCCCAAGGACTAAGCAATGCAGACATTGAAAGCATGGAGAGCAAAGGGTTTTCGTTAAAAGATCACGCCAATCACATAAGGTCTGAAAAGTTCAAGAAAATGATGGTGAAAAGTCTTCCCAAGGCCAATTTAATCTATCAAGAAAAAAGTGCTTTTGTTTACGAAATGCAAAAACTCTTGGTTAAGAAAGGATTCGACATTCCTGTCGATGGCATCTATAAGAGCATAACATCCGAAGCTTTGAAGGGTTTTGAAGAAAGAAACCAACTCTTCCCGGATGGGAAGATAGACATCATTACTTTAGATAAATTATTGGAATAGTTTTTTTTTGAGAAGTCAACTATCTTTTATCGAATTGATTTAAGCTTTTTTGATTCTGGCGAAAAATAGTTGTTTTTTGATCAATTCTTGTATTCTTTGAGCTCTATAACTTCTCCATCGAAAACACCATAGGTGTAATACCCAATCCAATCTCCCAAATTCACATATTTTGAATTTTCATTCAGTTGGATGTCCAACGGCAAATGCCTATGACCAAACACGAAGAAATCTCTATGTTTCGTTTCCAGCTTCTTTTTGCAGTATTGCACAAGCCATTCATTTTCCTCTCCCAAGAAGGTTACGTCGTCATCCCCAGAAATCAGTTTGTTCTTAACCGATAGGTGTTGTGCCAATCTAACGCCCCAATCTGGATGCAACCATCTAAAGAACCATTGTGCCACTGGATTGGTAAAGAGCTTTTTCATACGCTTGTAACCTTTGTCCCCAGGCCCCAAACCATCTCCATGCCCTATAAAAAAGGTTTTGTCGTTGAAAGTGAATTCTTTTGGTTCATGATATACGGGAATGTTCAATTCTTCTTCGAAATAACCATTCATCCAAAGATCATGATTACCCACGAAATAGTGGATGGGAATTCCAGAATCACTGATCTCTGCCAGTTTTCCCAATGTTCGCGTAAATCCTTTTGGAACTACTGTCTTGTATTCCATCCAAAAATCAAACAAATCTCCCAACAAGAAAATGGCAGCGGCATCTTGCTTCACTTCATCCAACCATGCCACGAACTTCTTCTCCCTCGGAAAGGATTGTTCTTTTGTAGGAGCTCCCAAGTGATTGTCTGACGCGAAATATATTTTTTTCCCTTCTGGAATTTGCATCTGCAAATATAAAGAAAGTTAGTTTAGATTCTATTTCCCTACCTTAGTTTTAAATTAATTTCGAATTATTTGGGAGACCTTTTTACAAAATGACCATTAATAGGTAAAATACTCTAATGAGCGATCAAAGAACAATAGCACTTTTCAAGAATGGTCATCGAGACAAGGCGTTTCGGGAATTATACAAACTCTATCCAAGAATAGAAAAAGTCATTGTATCCAAAGGCGGCACAAAAGCCGATGCTAGTGATGTATTTCAGGAAGCTTTGATCGTATTGCATCGCAATCTCGAGAAATCGGATTTCACATTGACGGCTTCCTTTTACACCTATCTCCATTCCGTCTCCCGCTTCATATGGAAAGACCAACAAAGACAATTCTCAAAACAAGAACTGCATGATTTGAAGACGGATGAAGTATCCATCTTCCATAGTGTTCTAGAAGAAAAGAAGTACCAGCTTGCAGAACAAGCATTTCGCGAATTAGGAGAACGTTGCCAACAATTGCTACAATGGTTTTATCTCAAGAAAATGTCTTTCAAGGACATTGCCGAGGGCATGCAATTCAAATCAGAGAAAATTGCAAAAAACCAAAAGTACAAATGCCTAAAAAAGGCAAAAGGCATCTACGACACTCAATCTAAAACTGTCCAATCTCAATTCGAAATCTCATGAAAATACATATAGAAGACATAGACTCAATCAATGGATACATTGACAATACGCTTACCAAAGACGAAAGATTGCTTTTTGAAAGAAAATTAAAGACAGATGAAGCATTCAATGCGCTCTATCAAGAACATTTGACCTTCTTGGAAGGTATGAAACGCGTACATTTGAAAGAGGACATACTTGCTGCTCGCAAAAGGCACATCAAAGCCAAATGGATAAAGCATCTAGGCATGACTTTAGGTGTCGTTTTAGTTTCCATTTTGATTTACAATCTCTTTCTCAAGGCAAACACGACTGGAATCATAAAACCCGAAATAGATGCCACAACGACAAACACTGATTACAATGCAATTGAAAACAAGATACAAACAGATTCGGTAAAAAAATATGTTCTAGTTTACAAAAGAGATTCCACCGTTGTAAATGAAAAAGAAACTAAAAAGTATGGAGGCATCATAATCTTAGAAGACATTGAACTGATTTCCTATTTAAATTACTCCAACATAGATGACATAAAATCTGATTTTCCAGAAATTAAAAATGTAACACCTAAAAACGACACCATTGTTTTCCATAAGAAGTATTCTCGTGAAATGTTGGAATCAAAAATAGATGACGCTGCTGCAACTCTAGATAACAAGATACAAAATGGAAAAATAGTCGACACTCAAGAAAGTATTGCAGACACCGAAATTCCCGAACAAATCAATTCAGTAGAAGATACAACCCTACTGGAATCACCAGAAGCGTTGAGCCCAGAACTTGTTGCTTTATACAAATCCATAAAAAAAGAGCCTCAAGTACTTACCATAAATGTAGAAAAAGAAAGTTCACTGACTTGCAAGGAAGGAACAGTTATAACCATTGCACCAAAGTCTTTTGCATACAAAGATAACAACAGACTTGCTCGCGGTAAGATCAAATTGGAAGTCATCGAGTACTACAAATTATCAGACATGCTATTGGCCAACCTAAACACGAAATCCGACGAAAACATATTGGAAACCGGTGGGATGTTGTTTATCAAAGCCAGCAAGAATGGAAAAGAGTTAAAGCTAGCAGACACCAAAACAATGACCATTGCCTTTCCGGATAAAAACAAACAAGGGATGCAATTATTCTCTGGGATACAACAACAAGACAACATAAACTGGAAATTGACCAAACAATCAAAACCTGTTTTCACCAGTACGAAAGATTCTGCATCCGTAGTCTTTGAAGAAGATATAGAAGTCGCTCTCAATGTTGTGGAAAACGTTCCTACCTATCCTGGATGTGAAAGTGTAACCAACAACCGAGATAGACGAAAATGCCTAAACGACAACATCAATAGGCTCCTAAGAAGAGAATTCGATACTGACATTGCGGAAGATTTAAAACTGACAGGGAAAATTAAAATAAGCGTATTCTTTAAAATCGACAAAGAAGGAGAAATTGTTGATTTAAGAGCCAGAGCTTCACATAAGGCATTGGCAGAAGAAGCCGTAAGGGTAGTTAACCTCATACCAAAAATGCAACCAGCCATACAACGAGGCAAGTCTGTGAGAGTCCCATATTATCTGCCCATTAACATAAAGCGAGAAGGTCCCAATAGAAACTTTGCCCCCATCATAGTCAAAGGTGAACATAAATTCACGGAATCTTTTGAAGCGAGAATGAAAACAGACTCCATACGAAACATAAAACAATCGGAAATAGAACGTTACTCCTTTGCTGTTTCCAACCTTGGCTGGATCAATTGTGATCGTTTTGCAAGAATGACGGGAAAAAGAGTCCGATATCGATTAAAGATAAAAGATGCCGAAGGGGCCAATTTGAAAATGGTTTTTAAAAGCATGAGTTCCATCCTACCAAGTAGAAAATATAAAAACAACTTCGATTTTGGAACAGTTCCAGAAGGAGAGACAATCTCATTGGTCGCCATAAAAAAAGTGGGGAACAAAATATATCTTGGAACAAAAGATACAGAGACAAAGAAAACATCTGAATTGGACTTGAATTTCAAGGAGGTCTCCCTTGAAGAATTGAAAAAGGCATTGCAAGCCTTGAACGATGATTTCAACTAGCATCCATAAACCTAGAAATTAAAGTCATAAAATTACCTAGAATCCATATTTTACTACAAATCTTCAAATAGTCTTCCAAACTCCTTTTTTGTGGTTGTTTCCTAGTGCATATACAATTACTACTTAAGATTAGACAGATAATTTGATTCCGACTAAAGGTCACCGAACTCGATATCAATTTCGATAACTAATACCTCTATCTCCCAACTGAGAATAAAAATACCAAAGACGTTCCTAATGGTTCATGGGATATCAAATATTGGTTGATTATTTAGAGGTTTTTCGATGAACTACTTCGACACAAAGCACACGAGGTATCAAACTATAAAAATTTCATTTTCATATTGATAAAACCTAAAGTTCTCAAGATACCTTTTATCTTTCAACAAGATACGGAGGAATTCTTTAGAATGAACTACCCCGAGGCAGAGCCATCAAGGTATCAAGCAGAAAAAACTCGTTTTTAGCTTTATGAAAGCCATCCGTTTTCATACTTTCCTCTATAAACCCCGAGGTAGAACCTCGAGGAATTCTTTAGATTAAAAAAATTATCGTTTAACAAATCGTTTATGTACTGTTATTCCTTTACTATTTATTTTTGCTAAATAAATGCCAGAATTAAAATTTGAAACATTAATTATAGGATTAACAATAGATATTTCTTTTGAAAAAATTTTTTCACCTAAAATAGTGTAAATTTCTAGTTCCGCTTTAGTCGTAGCCTTTGGCAACTTTATAGTTAATTTTTCCGATACTGGATTAGGGGATAATTTAAAGCTAGATTCTAAATCAAAATTTAGTGTTGACAACGTTACATTAGCAGTAGTCCCACCATGTTCTCCACCATTATCATGATTGTGATATCCAAAAGTCAAACTAGTTCCATAAGCCCATAATATTGGAAGAGGGTCAGATCCAGCAGTAAAAGTATAATCTTCACTATCCCCGGTATCTCTTGCCCTTATCGCTACAACAGTTCTTAATCCTGCATTAGTCGTATTGCTTTGTAAAGTCCAATCTTGATTAATATCAAGTACAGGTTCTCCTGGACTGGGGTCATCTTTCATTCGTCTATCTTCAATTCCCATATCACTATACGTGACAACATCGTCGTTTGGGTTTCCCATTCCGATTCCCATTGAAACACCAGGAGCAATACCAAGCCATTTATTTTCTGGGCCAACCATTGTCATTGTAACAATATCTGTTTCCTCGTCAATATCAAATTGTACTGTATAATCAGAATTTAAGTTCACAACTCCAGTAGTCCAAGTTTGAGAAAAACTGAACATTGTTGTTAAAGCAAATAATAGTGTAATTTTTTTCATGAAAAATATATTTTTGTTAGTTTGTAGGTGATTTTAATTTACCATTTCGATGAATAGTTAAATATGGAGGAATGTTCATTAAGAGTTTTAAATGCATTTATAGCTTAGATAAATTAGTTCTTTTTTATTACTAAAACATCATCTTGTTTACAAAGCCTTTCATAGAAGTGATTTAAACTTTTTCAATTCGCTATAAAAATGCTTTTTCACTCAATCTTTGTATTTTTCTTACTTCGTAGCACAGCCATAAAGTGCAAAAAACACTTCAATAGATCAAAAAGCACCTATTTTTTCACCAGAATCAAAAAAAGTATAAATAACTCCATAACAATATATACGTATCAAATTGGTTTTTTGGATTCCTTGAAACGATTTAATGAAAAGGAGCTGATGGGATTAGGTGGCGCGAACTTTGAAAAGTCTCCCTTGAAGAACTAAAAAAGGAATTGCAAGCCTTGAACGATGATTTCAACTAACCTCTAAACAAAAAGAAATCGTCTTTCATGTCCTCAATCTGCGAATCTTCGTTGGTAATGATATAGTCTATGGCTTTGGATGTGAATGCATTTCCTTTTTTGGTGAGCGATACGATATTTTCATCAATCTCTATCATATTGTTTTTCAGGGCTAATTCCAATACGGTCTTGGCCCTTACCTTTTGCCAATTTATATGCTCTCGCAAATGATTTACATGTCGTTCCACTTCTTCATTGTGATTTTTCAAATGCAACAAGAACGTCAATAGCGAAACCTCCATTCGCTGTTGCCTTTCCCTATAAACTACAGCTATTAACCCCTTGGTTGGGGCAAATAGGTAAATCACTAAAAACAGAAGCCCCAACATGGTTGTGATGGAACCGGCAATCGATGCATCCAACCAATGTGCAAACCAATATCCAGAAATGGCGCTTAACACTCCAAAGCCTATGGACAGCAACAACATCTTCTTCAAATCGGTCGTTAACAAATACGCGCTCGCAGCTGGTGCAATCATCAAGGCGACAACCAAAATGGCTCCGACTGCATCGAAAGCCCCAACTGTGGTCACGGAAGAAACCGTCATCAACCCATAATGAATCACAACTGGAGAAAAGCCTAGAGACGCAGATAGACCAGCATCGAAAGTACTTACTTTCAACTCCTTGAAAAAAGCAATCAACAAGCCAACGGTAACCATCAAAACAATACCTATTACCCATAGCGACTTCGGACCAATGTCCGTCCCAGCAATCAACAACCTGTCGAAAGGAGCGAAAGCCAACTCTCCCAACAACACGGCATCGACATCCAAGTGCACATCGTTCGCGTTCTTGGCTATCAAAATTACCCCAATGCTAAACAAAGCAGGAAAAACCAACCCAATCGCCGTATCTTCCTTTACCAATCCGGTCTTCTGAATACGTTCTACCAAAACTACCGTAATGATTCCCGTAAAGGCAGCTAGAAGTATCAATAGCGGGGAATTGAGATCTTGAGTAATGAAAAAACCAATGACAATTCCCGGCAATATCGAGTGACTTATGGCATCACTTATCATTGCCATTTTTCGCAATATCAAAAAAGTACCTGGAATGGCGCAGGCTATGGCCACCAAACTCGCAATGAGTTGTATTTCTATTTGAGCATTACTCATTGTCATTGGTTTGTTGATTATACAAATTGGATGCGGTCTTGAATCCTTCTTCCGTCAAACTCCACATTGTCCCATCCAACACCACATAGTTTTTATCTACTAGCTTTTGAAGCGTTCCACGCGTATATCCTTGGAAGTTATTTAAAATTTTGATGGTATGTGGGTGTGAAACATCATCGTGAGTCTCCGCTATGTTGTACATGAACGCCAATGTTTTGTGAAGCTTCAAGTCTCGACGATTCTTTATAAAGCGAATTTGCTTGAACAGCAATCCCCTACTTGGCGAAAACACAAAGGAAAACAGCACAAATACCGAAGCCACCAGAACAATCACTGGGCCTGTAGACAAATTATTTTGTGTTGCACTGATCGCAGTTCCAAAAACGCCGGAAAAAGCACCAAAAATGGCAGCAAGAAACACCATGATCCCCAAACTGTTCGTCCACTGTCTTGCTGCTGCAGCTGGAGCCAACAACATGGCACTCATTAGAACAACACCTACCGTTTGCAACCCCAAAACGATTGCCAACACTATGAAACTGGTAATTAGAATGTCTATGAATTTGGTGTTGAAACCCAATGTTTTGGTATAGTCGGCATCGAACAGCAATATCTTGAACTCCTTCCAAAACAACAAAAGTACAACGAGGCAGGCTCCAGTCACAATGACCATTAACCATACATCGCCTTCCACCAAGGTTGCAGCTTGCCCAAACAAGTATTTGTCCAAACCTGCCTGATTGGCATTGGGTTGCTTTTGTATGAAGGTTAGCAACAACATCCCAAATCCAAAGAACAAAGACAGGATAAGCCCCAATGCCGTATCCGATTTCAAATGCGTCTTGGTGGTAATGCCACGAATCCAAAAGGTTCCTATCAATCCGCTTACCAAAGCCCCCAACAACAATACATTGCTGTCCTTTGCACCAGTAATTAAAAATGCGATGGCTATCCCTGGCAATGCCGCATGGGAAATCGCATCTCCCAAAAGGCTTTGCTTTCTTAAAACGGCAAAACTACCCAGCATTCCACAAACAGCTCCAAGTATGGCTGTCCCCAGTGTAATGGTCCTAAGTGTGTAATCGGAGAAAACGAGTGATATGTATTCTTGAAAGTCTATAATAGTTGATCTTTAATCGTTAAACCTTTTTTCTAGTGCTCTTAATTTAATCTTATCAGTTCTACTTCTAATTTCGGTTTTCGTGAAAATATGACCGTCCCTCCAGATCAATTTTTCTTCAATTGCCTTCCTTTTCAACTCATCTAAATTCGCCACGTTTTCATAGGCCCATATCTTCCATTTGGTTATAAGACAACTCCAAACCAACCATCCCAAGATGAATCCTGAAACAAGGCCGATCAAAACCATTTTTTTGTCTGCATCCAACATATGAAACAAACTTGGTATTCCAAACATAGCAATAAACACGGGGAGATTCACAAGCAAATGACCTCTATTGATTGCTGCATCTATTGAAATTTCTGTTTTCATCTGTTTATATTTATGTTTTTATCCACTGCATAATCATTTTGCTGTGCTCTAGCCCTAATCGTCAATGTTTCATTACAGTCTACTATTCCTGAATACTAACCTTGTAGTTGATGCCATACGTCTTGGTCAAATTGTCATCATTGAAAATATCCTTCACAGGCCCTGTTGCTATCTTCTTCACATTCAAAAAGGTCACCCAATCGAAGTATTCTGGTACGGTTTGCAAATCATGATGCACGACGATTACCGTTTTCCCAGCTTTTCTCAATTCCTTCAATATGTTGATGATGGCTATTTCTGTGGTGGCGTCCACACCTTGAAAAGGCTCATCCATGAAATAGATGGATGCATTTTGCACCAATGCCCTAGCCAAAAAGATGCGTTGTTGTTGCCCTCCTGAGAGCTGACTGATTTGCCTTCCTTTGAAAGCCAACATCCCTACCTTTTCCAGAGCTTCCAAAGCCATTTTCTTTTCTTTCTGCTTCGGTCTTCTTATCCAACCTAGACTTCCATAGGTTCCCATCATGACCACATCCAAGGCCGTAGTCGGGAAATCCCAATCCACACTTCCCTTCTGTGGTACGTAGGCTACCAAGGAACGTTGTTTTTCATATGGCTTGTCATATATGCTTACACTTCCTGCTATGGGTTTCAAAATACCAAGGATGGATTTTATCAATGTCGACTTCCCTGCTCCATTGGGGCCTACTATGGCCATAAGCACACCTTCAGGAATTTCCAAATCGATATCCCAAAGCACAGGCTTGTAATTGTACGCCACCGTCAAATCGTCTACTTTTACTGCTATGTTCTTGCTCATGACATTCTTGCCTTTTAATTATGGTGTTTGGTTTTTCCCATTTTGCCTTTCAAATAGTTGACAACTATAAATACAATACCAAAAATAATGGTATAGGCTACTAGAAACTTAAAAGCTCTTGAAATTATTTCTTTGATGTTTTTCTTTAAGGTTATGTCCAAACCGAAAAAACCACTTAACTCGTTTTCCACTCCATAGATGCCACTGGACGGCGTACTTATCAATTCCCCTTTCCTATTGAACAACAAATAGGTCGGATACGCTGTTATATTAAGACGTTTTATATAATCTTCGCCATATTTATTGTTGTAAAAGGTCCAATTAGGATTATTGGCTATTAAAAAATCCCATGGTTCCTTTTTGTTGGATAATAATTCTTGAGTTGTAGATTCTAAATCGAAAGTCACACTCATTATCACCAAATCCTCTTTATACTTATTCAACAATTCTGGAAAGTACTCCATTTCCTTTACACAAGGCATACAACCGGCAAACCAGAAATCCATCAATATCACTTTTCCTTTATAGTCTGCTATTGTTTTTAATTCGCCAAACTGATTTTTTAAAGCAATATCGCTCAATTGTATGTTCTTATCATACTTACTAGTATTCTGCTTTACCCAAAAGATCGCCAAAATTATTAGGCAATAAGGGATGAGGCAAAAAAAATATTGCTTTAAGACCTTCATTTCTTTAATTATTTAAGTGCATTCACAATGGTATTCACATTGTATTCGAACATCCCGATGTAAGTTCCTTCTATGGTTCCTGCATTTCCCAAGGCATCGGAATACAAAGTCCCTCCAATGGCAACATCATGTCCTTTGGATTTTACTGCTGCTTGCAATGCTTCTATCGTTCGTTTTGGCACAGAGCTTTCCACAAAAATGGCCTTTACGTCCTTTTCGATGATGAACGCTGCCAATTTTTGAACATCTTGCACTCCTGCTTCCGTTGCAGTGGATAGTCCTTGTAAACCCACAACTTCGAAATCGAAAGCCTTCCCAAAGTAATTAAAAGCATCATGAGCAGTTACCAAAATACGGTTTTCCTTTGGCAATGTTTCTATCGTTACTGATAATTTTGATTGTAGCGCATCTAGCTTTGCCAAATATTTCTTTTCATTTTCCTTGTAACTGGCTGCGTTTTTGGAATCTTTTTCTGATAACACTTCGGTTACTCGTTTTGCAAATGCCTTGAAATAATCCATATCGAACCACACGTGCGGATCATAGTTTGATGCAAAATACTCCGAACCAATCAATGTACTCTTATCCAAAGCTTCTGCCAAGGCTATTTGTGTCTTTGCTTGGCTTCCCATCTTTTCAAAGACTTCAACCAGTTTTCCTTCCAAATGCAATCCGTTGTAGAAAATGACATCCGCATTCACGAGTTTAGAGACATCACCTTCACTCGCTTTGTACAAATGTGGATCGACTCCGCTCCCCATCAAGCCTTTGAGTTCTATGTTATCTCCACCTATGTTTTCAACCAAATCGGTTATCATCGTAGTCGTCGTTACGACGTTTAGTTTCCCATTTTCTTTTTTCTGTTCATTCTTACAACTAAACGTAAGTAAAATGATATATAAGATTGCTATACTTTTTTTCATCTGGTTATATTTATTGTTTTTTATCGGTCATTTGTAACATTCACTACTTGGTCAAGAAAGTTCATCGTCATTATGTTTTGTTTTGTCCAACGGACTACTTCAAGGTATACCTCAATCCAAAAAACAAACGTATTCCTTGATTGGGACCATATACGTAAGCTGGATCGAATGTCAATGCATATGGGTTTTCCTGTGTTGCCACCACTTGCCCTTCATTGTCAAATTGAACATTCTCATCAAATGGATCCTCTGCTCTTGCAATAATAAAGGGATTTCCTTTATTAGGGGTCCAGTCCAATAGGTTTTTAACCCCCAAATAAGCTTCAAAGTTGTCTATTCCATCATAGGTCAATTGGATGTTTTGAATGCTCCAAGTAGGGGAATAGTCACTTCGCGGATCCAACTCACCAAGCGTTGGCAATCGCATTGGCCCATATATGTTACCTGTATAGTCCAATTTTAGATTTGTCTTATAATGCTTATAACTAAAAGACCAAACTCCAGTAAATCGCTCTGTTAGAATTTGCTGCGTTTTCACTCCATTCTCCTTTTGTGAGACATCTTGAAACGTAGCTCCTACAGAGCCTTTTATTCCACTACCAAAAACGGCATCGACATTGAAGCTAATTCCCTTTGTTCTGGAATTCCCATCCAAGTTGTCATAAATAATCTGATTTGGATTGGTATCGTAATCTGGAATAATCGCATTGGTAAAATAAGTATACCAAGCAGAAGCATCGAAAGTAAAATGCATCCCACTCTTCAAATATAGCTTCTTCAAATAATTCAACGTCACATTATAGGATCGTTCAGGATCCAGGGCTTCTTCTATAATGACGTCCCTAGCTCCCGTAAGTGCGGCGTGCTCTTCCGCAAACAAATTCACGACTCTAAACCCAGTTCCTGCATTCAACCTTATGATGTCATCTTCCGTGGGTTTATATCTATATGCAAAACGTGGTGTGAAAATTGAACCATGTCTGTCATCATAATCATACCTCGCTCCCAATAAAATCTTCTGTTTTTCTGCAATCTCAATTTCATCTTGAACAAAAACCGATGGTATGGTTACCTCGTCTGCCTCCAATGTTGCTGGCGTATTGTCATTATAGTAATTATAGCGAAGGGCTGCCCCAAATAAAAGATCATGCTTTTCCAATGATTTATCCCACACCAATTGCCCAAAGCCTATGCGTTGTTGTGCTAGATATGACATGTCTCCATAAACTGAATTCTGATCATGGTCCGAATATGAGAATTGGAAATTGACCTTCTCCTTGACCGGCAATTGATAATTTCCCAATATTTCGAAACGTGAAGTGTAAATACTTTCTCCGTAAACTTCATTTCCTCCTCTAAAGCCTTTATTCCATTGCAATTCACCTCCCCAACGATCTTCATAAAAATAGCGTCCAGCTAGGGAAAACAAACGATTATCATTACGTTTGAAGCTCCATTTTTGAAAAACCGAAATACGGTCTTGCAAGGTCACGTCTGTAAAATTATCGTTGTTGTCGTCTATTGGATTTGAATAATTGTAGTAGTTTGCCCCAAACAAGACGTTTGCCATCTTTCCTACATTTGTTTTAAACCCCAAATCCACATTGGCTTCGCCCCAGCCAGTCACAAAAGCTTCCGAAAAAAACTGAGGTGCATTCTCTGGTAACTTGGTTATGATGTTTATCAAGCCACCTACGGCTTCACTTCCATATAAAGAGGATGCTGGTCCTTTTACGATCTCCACCTGTTCAATTAGAGAATTAGGGATACCTGACAGCCCATAGACCGTAGACAGACCACTTACAATTGGCATGCCATCAATGAGCACCAAGGTATAAGGCCCTTCCAGTCCGTTAATGTGAATGTCTCCCGTATTGCAAACATTGCAATTAAGTTGGGGTCTTACTCCGTTTACATTTTGAAGGGCCTCGAAAATATTGGGCGTTGGGTTTCTTTTGAAGAAAGTGGGCGTATAGATTTCAACAGGCACTGCGCTTTCCAGCCTTGAAACCGCTTTCAGAGTTCCTGTTATCGTTATTTCATCCAATGCCTCATCTTCCTCGAGTATGAAATTCATCGTCACGTCATTGTTTGAAATTTCGATTGCCTTTTCAACAGTCTTGTAGCCTGTAAATGAAGCGACCATCATATAACTGCCATTCTCTATGTTTCCTATAACATAGGTTCCCTCTTCGTTCACGGTACTCCCTTTGGTCGTATTTTTTAGGTATACATTGGCATATGGTAAGATTTCTCCTTCCAACGAGGAGACGCTCCCCTTGATATTTTGTGCATTTATTGAGGTTGTAAGCAGTATGCTTAATAGTAGCAGTTTATAGAATTTCGTTAACATAAATAATTTTTGTGAAGTCTTCGTTTAATAGAATCGTATTGTTGTTAATTAATATTTGAGTCATTTTATTGTTGTTGAATTGTTTGGAAACCAAAATGGAATTTCCATATTTCAATCCATGTTGTGCACAAAAATCAAAGAATTCCTTGTCTTCGCTCATCAAGCGAGAGATTACATATGCTTCTCCTTCTTTTGCATTGGACAATGCAATGGATGTATCTTCCGTAGTAATTTCCCCATTAGAATTTGGAATCGGGTCTCCGTGAGGATCGAACTTGGGGTTTCCCAAATAGGCACTTATCTTTTCGGTTAGAAAATCTGAAGTTTCGTGTTCCAAAAATTCTGCTTCTCGATGAATTTCATGTAAGGACATATCGAATAACTTATACAACAACGCTTCCCAAAGACGATGCTTCCTTATAACATTCAATGCCATCTTCTCTCCTTTTTCAGTGAGCTTCAAAGCTTGGTATTTTTCATAGTGCAACAAGTCCTTGGTAGCCAATTTCTTGGCCATATCGGTAGCAGCTGCACTAGATATCCCTAACTTTTTTGCAATGTTTCCTGGCTTGGTGTCACTGTTGTCTTGTTTGTTATTCTTGTAAATCGCCTTTACAAAGTTCTCTATGGCTACAGACATTTTATTACTTGTTTAAATATTTTTTTAAGCTTACTTAAATATTTTTCAAATATAACTAAAAAAATAATATTTACTACACTTTGGCACGATTTACGCTATATTTATGATCTAAAAACACGATTACAATGAAGTCCATAGCATTTATCATCACATTTTTCCTCACAGCCCTAGGTACTGCTCAAGATTCTACCAAGGTAAAAGCTGAAACTCCAAGAATAGTTTCCAAGCTACAACTTGGCAAACTAATGCATTTTGACACTGTTGACATAAAGTTCGTGGAAGTAGTGACGGACTCTCGTTGTCCCAAAAATGTTAATTGCGTTTGGGCTGGGGAAGCTACAGTTTTAGTAGACGTTTTTAAGAATGGTGAGAAAATAGGGCAAAAGAAATTGACTTTTGACTCTTCTTCAAAGCTTAAAGATCAATTTGCAAATATTTTTGCCTCTGAAGGATTGAACGTAACTGGTCATGACCTTTCTCCATATCCTGTCTATGGCAAAAAACTGGAAAAAGAGGACTATTACATTCAATTGATCGTGAAACATTAACGTTTATTGTCCATAAGGGCTTTTATGGAGAACATCAAAAGGATTTCGACTCCTATTGAAAACACGATGTAAAGCAAGCCTATTTCAAAGATATGCCTTAGTACCAATCCATACGAAAGAAAGAATGCACAAACGAGCAAACCTCCTTTCAAATCATTGAAAAATGATACTTTGTCTGATTTGAAATCGAAGTAAAAAGCGACGAGAATAATTATTGATGCCAAATTGGTTTATTGCAAAATTGAGGTTTCTCTTCAAAATGGACACATCAATGGCAACCACAATCATCAGTCCCGCAAGCCTTTTTAGGCTTTCGTTTCTTCAAAAAAAACTTCTTGACCAAAAACAATACTGCTAATGCCAATGTTGCAAAAACTAGTATTTCTTGAATAATGGTGTTCATTTCTCCTTGGTCGTTTTAAAATATCATGAATTTACTTCCCGTAAAGATATCATTTCAAAAATTGATACGCAATCAATGCCGCAACATAAGCCAATGCCGTCATGATCACCAACTGCAAGGTTGGCCATTTCCAACTATTGGTTTCCTTCTTTACAATCGCCAACGTACTCATGCACTGCATTGCAAATGCATAGAACAACAACAGCGAAATTCCCGAAGCAAAATTAAAGAGAGGACCTCCCAAGATGGGATTTACCTCTGCAGCCATCCGATTCTTTATGGTGGCTTCATCATCGCTCCCCACACTGTAAATCGTTGCCAAAGTACCGACGAAAACTTCTCTTGCAGCAAAGGAACTCACCAATGCTATCCCTATCTTCCAATCGTAACCCAATGGTCTTATTGCCGGTTCTATCGCTCTACCTGTAATACCGATGAATGAATGCTCCAGTTTATGAGATGCTATCTTTTGTTGTAATTCCTCTTCCTCCAAATGCTGAGATGCATATTCATTGGTTACGATGGCTTCAGCATTGTTGAACTGTTCTCCAGGGCCATAGGATGCGAGAACCCAAAGTATGATGGATATTGCCAAAATGATCTTTCCTGCTCCAAAGATGAAGGACTTTGTCTTCTCCAAAACCGTCAATGCCACATTTTTGAACATTGGCAATTTGTAGTTGGGCATTTCCACCACAAAGAAGGTCTTGCTCTTAATTCTAAGTACCTTGTTCAAGATGTATGCTGAAACTATTGCTACCCCAAACCCGATCAAATACAACAGCATCAAGGTCAACGCTTGATAACTCAACCCGATGAAACGTCCTTCTGGAATTACCAAGGAGATAATTATCAAATATACGGGAAGCCTTGCCGAACATGTTGTAAACGGTGTCACCAATATGGTAATCAAACGTTCTTTCCAACTTTCTATGTTACGTGTCGCCATTATGGCTGGAATGGCACAAGCCGTTCCGGAAATGAGAGGCACCACGCTTTTTCCACTCAATCCAAATCGCCTCATTATACGATCCATCAAAAAGACCACACGACTCATGTAACCGCTTTCCTCCAATACTGCAATGAACAAAAACAGAAAGGCTATCTGTGGAATGAATATGACGATTCCTCCCAATCCCGGTATGATTCCTTCTGCTATCAAGTTTGTGAAAGCTCCTTGAGGCAAGACGTTTTTCATCCATTCGCTCAATGAGGCAAACGTCCCATCTATAAATTCCATTGGTATGCTCGACCAATCGTAAATTGCTTGAAAGATCGTCAATAAGATAAGAAAGAAGATTGCATAGCCCCATACCTTGTGCGTTAAAACCCTATCGAACTTGGTTCGTAAATCCTTTGCCTGCGAAACGTCTATCGTTTGTCCTTTCTTTAATGTTTCATTTATGAATTGATAGCGTTTTATCGTTTCTTTTTGTTGCAATCGCTTTAAATCATTTATGGACTTTGTCTTGAAACTGGCAATGGCATCCATTTCTTTTCTATCCGTCTTTCCGAAGTTGACATCTTGAGTGATGACCAACCACAACTTGTATAGCAATTGGTTTGGAAATGCCTTTTGCAGCCTTCCAAAATATTCCTTGTCGATTTCCGAAGCACTTAAACAAGGTTTTGTGGACAACTCCTTATAGCTAGTAATCAGCAACTTCAAATTATCTATCCCCTCATTTTTACGAGTGCTTATCAATGCTATTTTGGTTTCCAATTGGGTTTCCAAATAATCTATGTCCAAAGAGATCCCTTTGTATTTCATCCTGTCGGCCATGTTTATAACCAACAAGCAAGGGATTTCCAAATCCTTGATTTGAGTAAACAACAATAGATTTCGCTTCAAGTTCTCTACATCGCTAACCACGACCGCTACATCAGGAAAATCTTTGTCGTTCCTATTTAAAAGCAATTCGATAACCACATTTTCATCTAGCGACGATGCGTTTAAGCTGTAAGTTCCCGGTAAGTCTATTATATGAGCCTTTACTCCTCTTGGCAACTTGCATATACCTTCTTTTTTTTCGACTGTAATTCCAGGATAGTTGCCTACTTTCTGATTTAAACCAGTCAATGCATTGAAAACAGAAGTCTTACCCGTATTTGGGTTCCCTATCAAAGCGACATTCAACTGCTTACTCATGCGTTACATTTTCAATTAATATATGTTGTGCCGTCTCTTTTCTTATTGCCAAATGACTTCCATTTATGTTGAGATACATGGGATCTGCAAAAGGCGCAACCTGTACCAACTTGACACTGTTTCCTGGCAAACAGCCCATTTCCAATAGTTTTAATGGTATATGTATGGATGATACATCTGCTATTATCGCATTTTCGCCGCGCTTAAGATGTGCTAAAGTGAGTTTCAAGCTTATTTAGATTGATTTTAAAGAAGCAAAAGTAAGTGAAAATTTCAGGGTAAAAAAATTGTGGCAAAAAAACTACGGTTTCTATTCTCTTTTTAACTTTTCTATGTCTTTCAACAGTTTAGAAATGGCTTCTCTATCCGTTCCATCGTAAAAGCCCCTTATTTGTCTCTTTTTGTCTATGAGCATGAAGTTTTCGGTATGAATCATGTCATACTCATCTCCTGTTCCATTGGTCTTGACAGCCAGGTAGCTCTTTCTTGCCAGCTCGTAAATGTGTTTTTTATCTCCCGTGACCAAATTCCATTTTGCATCGTTCACCCCTTTTCTCCTTGCATAGCGCTTCAATTGTTCCACACTGTCTATTTTAGGGGTTACCGAGTGCGAAAGCAGCATCACATCGTCATCTCCCATAATCTCCTTTTGGATGTCTCTCATGTTGTCCGTCATGATAGGACATATCGTTCCACAGGTCGTGAAGAAGAAATCGGCCACATAGATTTTGTCCTTGTAATCATCTTGCGTTACCGTCTTTCCGTTTTGATTGGTCAGACTGAAATCTGCTATCTTGTGATACTTCTTTACATGTTGGATGGTGCTATCCACCAATTCCACCTCCACCTTATTGGGTTGATATATGGGCAAAGGTTTGTCCACCTTCAAAATGGAATAAAAAATTGAGATGATAATGGCTGACAAGATTGCAAATCCGATTGCAAATTTCTTGTAATCTTTAAAAAAGGATAACATTCATCAATAAGTTTGAGTGACAACGATGCAAAAATACGATGAAATTGAATGAAAATAGGCTTGGTTAGCTCATAATTTGCTGTTAAATAGGAAAGCAATATGCCAATAGCTTTTTATACTAAGTCTAAATACTTACTTTTGGGCGTTAAAAAAATTGAGATAATAAATGACGGTATTTTTTATAAAAGCAGCACAATTACTTCTAAGTTTATCCATACTAGTCGTATTGCACGAATTGGGACACTTTATCCCTGCCAAACTATTCAAGACGAGAGTTGAGAAATTCTATTTGTTTTTCGACGTGAAGTTTTCTTTGTTCAAAAAGAAAATTGGAGAAACGGTCTATGGCATAGGTTGGTTACCATTGGGAGGTTATGTCAAAATTTCTGGAATGATAGACGAAAGCATGGATACCGAGCAAATGGCCAAACCTGCACAACCTTGGGAGTTTCGTTCCAAGCCGGCTTGGCAACGATTAATAATCATGCTTGGTGGCGTTACGGTCAATTTCATCTTGGCCTTCGTAATATACATTCTAGTCATCTTTACTTGGGGTACCAATTACTCCACGAAAGAAGACATTAAATATGGATTTGGTGTTTCCAAAACCATGGAGGAAATAGGGTTCAGCCAAGGAGACAAGATCGTTAGCGTGGATGGCGTACCATACAAGGATGCCAACAACATCAATTCCAACATCATGTTCAGGAGCATAGAAACTGTCACTGTCCAACAACAAAATGGTCAAACAAAGGACATTGCCATTCCAGAAGGCATCGGAAAGAAATTGTTTCAAAATGGTGACGCTCCTGCTTTTGTTGCAAGAACTCCTTTTGTATTGGATTCCATTGTTCCCAAATATCCTGCCGATGTTGCAGGCTTGAAGAAAGGTGACAAGATAGTTTCTGTAAATGACACTCCAGTAACTTACAATACGGATTACAACTACGCCATTAAGAATCGTAAGGATTCCATCGTGAAATTTACGGTAAGTAGAAACAATTCCCTTACGGACTTGTTCATAAAACCAGATGAAAAATCCAAAATAGGTGTGATTTTGGAATATACGGACAAAGAATACAGAAAATCGAATCACAGGTCTTACTCCTTTGGAGAAAGCATTACCAAAGGTACTTCCATGGGCTATTGGACGGTTAGGGATTACTTTGCCCAGTTCAAATACATATTCACAAAGAAAGGTGCCTCGCAACTTGGTGGTTTTGCTGCCATAGGAAAATTATTTCCTCCACAATGGGATTGGAAATCCTTTTGGATGCTTACAGCCTTTTTGTCCATAATGCTTGGAGTACTTAATTTATTGCCCATTCCTGCTTTGGATGGTGGCCATGTCATGTTTTTGCTTTATGAAATGATTTCTGGTAGAAAACCAGGAGACAAGTTCATGGAATATGCGCAGATGGTTGGTTTCTTTATACTTATAGGCCTTGTCTTGTTTGCAAATGGAAATGATTTGTACAAGGCAATCGTAGAATGGTTGAGCTCCAAATAAAAAAAATTAATTTTTCTATTGTAGAATTGAAAAAAGCTTTTATATTTGCACTCGCAATAGCGAAAAACACTCCTCCTTAGCTCAGTTGGTTAGAGCATCTGACTGTTAATCAGAGGGTCCTTG
>JAHDHI010000091.1 GCA_020631395.1 Bizionia sp. | reverse complement strand
ACTAAAGTAACTGCAATGAAATTGCAGGGTTTTAACCTTTAACTAGAAAATAAATTGGGACAGCCTTTATGCCGAAACCAGATTCAAGATCAATTCCAAAACCTCCGACATGGAACTTTATTTGGCTCTTGAAAACATCATTAATGCATTAAATGACAACCACGGGTACATAGAACCATCAGATGACGTATACAAACAAATGGAGAAACCAATCGCTCAATCCGAGAAGGTCGAAGATACTGAAAACACAAGGAAGTATGGAGATTTTGAAATCGCACAATTGGTTTTTGATCATTATGTAGAAGAAGATTTCACCAATGATTCTTGGCTGATGAAATGGGGGAAGATGAAAAACAATGTCGGGTATGTTCAAGTAAAATCCATGTGGTTATATGCAGATTTGAACTTATCTGATTCCCTTGTACAACAAAACGGATTTGTAAACACATACGTTGAGGCTTTCAACAAGTTAAGTGAAGAGGAATACATCGAAAAAGAAAGGAAAGGTGTAGCCTCAATCTTGGATATGGCAATCAATGACCTCAAAGAAACCAAGCACCTCATCGTGGACGTAAGATTCAATGGTGGAGGTCAAGATGTGGTGGGTTTGGAAATTTTAAAGAGATTCAATGACAACAAAATAAAAATAGCAACCAAGAAGGCCGTGAACAATCTTTCGTATACTAATGAAATACCAATTTACCTAGAGGCCGCAACCAACCCCTATACAAAACCCGTATTTCTACTTACTTCACGTCAAACTGCCAGTGCTGCAGATTTTTTTGCATTGGGATCTCTACGGCTCGACAATGTGAAAAGAATAGGCTCTAATACCAATGGTGCACTTTCGGATGCCTAGGAAAAACAACTTCCAAACGGTTGGTATTTTTCGGTTTCCAACGAAGTCTACGAGGATACAAATGGAAAGTGCTATGAGAACAAGGGTATTCCTGTTGATGTTGAGTTGAATTATTCTGATAACAGGCAAACATTTTTTGGCAACATTGCCAACAACTTGGAAAAAGAAAAGGAAAATACATTGAGGGCAATAGATGGGTTTTACGTAGATCAACGTTAAGAACTACCTTTTTTTCATCTACGGACAAGACCTAGACATCAATCAATGGATTGCATCTTGACAATACCATACGTTGAATTCAAAATAAATGCCCATTTTTCATTCTAAATTCCTTGTATCCATATAGGATAAATATGTTAAAAAATTAAACATTCCTTAATATTTAGAACAGGTTTAATCAATTAATTGTCAAATATTCAAAAAACCAATTGTTTTTAATCGAATATTCATTAACCATCACATTCTTTTACCTTAGATATCAACCTCTTTGTCGTTTTGCTTAGGTTTATGCAACTACATTGAACCAATACACTATATATTTAGAGTATAACCAAAAGATATAACCTTGACTATGAAACATTTTTTACTCCTATTTTTAATGACTAGTACTTATTCCTTTTCTCAAGTAGGCATAGGAACAACAAATCCAGATGCCAGTGCTGCACTGGAAATTGAATCCAACGACACTGGACTTCTAATACCTAGAATGACTCAAACTGAAAGAAATGCCATAAACACTCCAGCAACAGGACTATTGATTTATCAAACCAACAACACGGCTGGGTTTTACTTCTACGATGGAAGCGTTTGGCAACCTTTTGGTGGTAGTGGTTCAGTAGACAATGATTGGATTGTAAGCGGAAATGACATGCACAATGCCAACTCTGGCAATGTAGGAGTTGGAACAACATCACCAACGATGGATTTGGATGTAGATGGAGATGTAAGGATAAGACAGAAACTATGGCTGGAAGGAGCTTCCGATGCTAGCTCTGGTGAACAGTTGACCCTCTTGGGAACCGTACCAGGTGGAGAAGTAAAAAAGACAGGATTTCCCGTATTCAATTTTGTAAAATACAACTTGTCCAATGTTAATGGGGATTGGGTATATGAATTTGACACAAGGATACCTTCTACTCAATATTACCTTATGATAGTAGGCCATTCCTTCAACACCCAATTGCAAGTAAATTCAGGTACACCAAATACCTATGCTGGAACAGCTGTACAAGCATACGTCTGGGGAGGAACGTGGAGATTGAGAGCAGACCATGAATCCGTAGGTAGTGCCACAAATGGGACATGGACGCTACATTGCGTGGTTGTACCTGCATCGCTTACCAATCAATTATCGGATCAAAACTATAATTTGGGTGGATCCAACGTAGGTTCGGCTCCTAGTGCCCCTGCCGGTCTTTGATGAGTGGGTTTTTCAATCGAAATCTTAAATCACAAATGTAATGACTGTCTATTTATACATGATGTTTGGTAAATCAATACTGAATGACTTTTCCCATCAGTATTTCCTTCTTCTCATTTAAAATTGGAACAAAATGCCATATATTATGAATTCGTTCTTTACCTTTATGTTCGATTTACGGATAGTCATAACCAATAACAAAACCAAGATGAAACATTTAAATTTGTTGATGTTGTTGCTAGCAACGACATTTGTTTACTCTCAAGACGTAAAAAAAGTAGAAAAGGATGGAAAGGATTCATATGATGAAGACTTAAAATATGAAATGGCACACAAGAGTCAACCTTGGTTTTCCAATATGAAGGATGGTGTCGACTACTTTGAAGTAAAACAAAAATTCGATACTTATTTTGGAAATCATAAATGGGAAAAAAGCAAACCTCGAATGTTGGGGGAAAGCTGGATTAAATCCAAGTTGTTTTATTTGGACAAAAATGGTCATGTCCAAGCAGAACCCAAAATTGACAGGTCAAATCACTACAACAGCCCATTTAACACTACAAGTGAGTCATCTACAGGTACCATTGGAACATGGACAATGTTGGGCCCTGTAAACAGTGCTACCACAAACTATTCTGGAAGTGGAAATCATGGTGGTTATGTCTATTTGAACAGAATTGACCCAACAAACAATCAAAAGCTATTCGTTTCATTTGTCACTGGAGGACTTTGGATGACCGCAGATGGAGGAAACAACTGGAGTTTGGTAGATTCCAACATGCCGGATGAAGCATATTTGGATTTGGACGTGTCCATTTCCAATCCTCAAATCGTATATGCAATAAGCGATACACACGTCATAAAATCCACAGATGGAGGATTAAATTGGTTGGCAACCTCTTTGACTAGCTCCAATTTCTCAGGTAAGGCCTATGACATTGCAGTATCAACATCCAACCCAAACATTGTTATTGCCCGTTGGGGAGATAAATTATACAGAACCACGGATGGAGGCACAACTTGGTCCACTACCCTGACAAATTTGGCTAACCATAGCATATGGGACAGTTCCTTGCATAGTGAAATGCTGGATTGGAGTACCACGAATTCGAATGTCGTTTATTCATTGAGTACCAATCACAACAATCAAGTCAAACTACACCGTTCGAGCGACTCGGGAGCCTCGTTTTCACAAATAGCAACCTTGACCTTGGATGGATCCGCAAATGGTCAAGTTGTAGGTTGGGCAAAATTATTGTTGCCAACGACCAATGCCAATTCAATATATGTGGCTGTCGGCAGTGGAAACAGTGCCTATGCTCATCAAGCAGCACACCTCTATAAATTGAACGCTGTTACTGGAGTTCAAGAATCCGTCAAGACAAATATGATTACTGGCATCGGCGATGCTTTCAATCATGACCCCATTCTTCACCATGGAGACATCTGCATGGATAGAAACAACGAAAACAAGATTCTATATGGTTCCTACGGCAATAAAAGGATTCACGTATCTGCCAACAATGGTGATTCGTTTACCCTGTCCACGGCTACGACGCATTCAGATATCAGAACCATAGATTTGATAAGCAATTCAACCTTGGTGGGATCGGATGGAGAAACAGTCTTGTCTACGGATGATGGGACTACACTAACCACGTTGACCAATAGCATAAGCAACCATGAGCTTTGGGGCTTCGGTAGTGCTTTCAAGACAGACATAGTCGCTTCTGGAAACAATCATGGCCCAGTCATGATCAAAGAACCCGGAAATGGATTCGATTGGTACAATGGTACAGGCGCCGACCAAGGAAATACTGATGTGAATCCTTTGGATGACAGGTACGTGTATAGTCAAGGATACAGCAATTACAGATATTTTAGAACAGGGACGCATACCTTGGTAAATGAAACCAATTATTTGGACTTGGGAGGTATCTATTCTTATTTCAACTCCATAGAATTTCATCCCAACAACTACTACACCATTATTACACATCATGCAGGGCAGTACCCTACTGGAAACCCGAATTTGAACGTATGGAAAAATTCATTGATAAAGACCGAAGACAATGGCAACAGCATTTCGATAGTGAAAACATTTGCGAATCAAGTTTTCAGAGAAAAGATCTCGATGAAAAACCCCAACCACATCTATGTCGTGGAAGGTTTGAACAACAACAAATTATGGCATAGTTCGGATTCAGGAACTACATGGACGGACATTACCCCGTCCACATCGGCATCATCAGGCCAAACGAACATATCCGACATAGCAGTGGGCGACGAAAATGCGAATGAAGTATGGGTTACCTACAGCGGCGTACAATCTGTTTGCAAAGTACTGAAATCCAACAACCATGGAAGTACTTGGAGCAACTTGACACAATCGAATTTGACCGATTTTCCAATGACGAAAATCATATTCCAAAGAGGATCCAATGGAGGTGTCTACGTAGGCAACAAAAGTGGTATCTATTATCGAAACAACTCCATGTCCAATTGGGCTCCTTTGGGATCTGGGCTACCATTGTCCGAAATCAGGTTCATGTTCATCAACTATAATCAAAACAAATTGAAAATAGGAACTTCACGAGGCGCCTTCTCTCATGAATTGTATGAAATAAGCCCTGCAAATGCATTGATATCGGCAAGTTCCTCGAAAATAATCTGTCCTTCAGTTGAAACTGTACAATTCAAGGACTATTCCGTCATCAGAAATTCAAGTGCTAGTTGGTCATGGAGTTTTCCCGGTGGCACGCCAGCTACTTCAACTGAAGAGAACCCAGAAGTGTCCTATGCAAACGCTGCTGATGGTCTCTATGATGTGACACTTACGGTTACCGACAATTATGGAACGAGTACGCAAACGCTATCGGGTTTCATAGAAGTGTCTAACCAATGTGGTAGTGCCACACCAGAGACGATACCAGGAAATTTGGCTACGCTTTCCGGTGCTTCAAACAATGATTATTTGAATGTTGCCGATTTGAACTTGAACAAGAATTCATTTACCTTCTCGTGTTGGATAAAACCCAATGGAATACAAGAAGACTATAGTGCCATATTCAATACCCAAGACAACAATGATTCTTTTGCCTTCAACTTTTTGGGAGGTAACAACACATTGGGCTTCCACCCTACTTGGTGGTGGTCTTCCGGAATGCAAGCTCCAGCCAACGAATGGTCTCACGTTGCGATGGTTAGCAATGGAAACGATGTGAGAATCTATGTAAACGGCAAAGAGAGCATAAACAATACAGCCATCTCCAATGAACTCTTTGAAAACATCGACATAGGTCGTTATGGCCGTGGCTACACAAGTAGATACACCAATATGGAAATCGATGAAGTCAGTATTTGGAATAGACCGCTCAACATAGACGAAATAAGACAATGGAGGCACTTGACCAAGAGCAATACCACAGACCAAATATTTAATGGTTTGGTTGCTTATTACCAATTCAATGAATCCAATGGAGGCATTTCCATAAACAAAACGGCAAACCCCAATTATTTGACATATCAAGGAACTAGTGGAAATGTACACTTGCCATCCAATGCCCCTGTCTTTGGAGGTGTAAGTGAAAAGGTAAACGTAAACTCCTCAGGATTGAAAGATTTCGGCACAACGGGGTTGTCCATGACCTTTGCAAATGGAACGTATCCAAACGGGGATATTTGGGTTTCCCGAAGCAATATGAATCCAGATGTCCAACCAGATGCCTTGTCCAATTTCAATTCATACACCATTGTAAACAATTATGGCATCAACCAAACCTTCACACCACTCGAGTCCATTGCATTTTCCAAAAATCCAGAATATGTAAGCACCACTCCTGCCAATTATTACAATCTGTTCAAAAGAAACAGCAACGGTTTTGGAAATAGTTGGGGAGCCAAGATTGATACTGGAGACAACATAACGGGAGCCACTGGAGTAGATGTGGAAATCACCTTTTCTTCAGGGTTGAACTTGGATTCCTTTTCACAATTCGCAATCTCCAATGAAAATGCGACATTGTCCGTAGAAGAAATCATTGATGGTTCCAATATTCCATCAATTCATCCAATCCCTTTGAATCGAAACAATGAATTATCCATCGATTTGCCTATGGATTGGAACAATGCCACTATGATTCTATACAACACGATTGGTCAAAAAATAACCCAGACTTCTTTAAAAATCGGAAATAACAAAGTAAAGTTGAATCTTTCTCCAGGCATGTACCATGCAGTAATTTTCAACGCCAATCACAAGTTCTCCAAGAAGTTGATATTGAATTAAAACTATTTTATTTTTTTCCTCGAAAACAAAAACAACAATTAATTTATAAAATCCCCTTAAAAAATGAACACCATTACATCTAGGCTATTAAAAGGAATCTTCCTTTTATGCTTCAGCCTTGGAATTAGTCAAGACATCGAAGATTCCTACAAACCAGAAGATCATTACACCAAAACAGAGACAACCATCACCATGCGTGATGGCATCAAGTTACACACTACGATCTATGCTCCTAAGGACACTTCTAAAAAGTACCCGATTCTCCTCTATCGTACACCATATAGTTGCAAACCCTATGGAGAAAATGCTTTTCGAACTAAAATTGGTCCCAACAAATTCTTGATGAAAGAAGGAAACATAGTCGTCTATCAAGATGTACGTGGTAGATGGATGAGTGAAGGTAGCTATGATAACATGAGGGCATACATCCCAAATAAGAAAGGAAAGCAAATAGATGAATCCAGTGACACATACGACACCGTGGATTGGCTTGTTCAAAACACCCCGAACAACAATGGGCGAGTTGGGATATGGGGAATTTCCTATCCTGGGTTTTATGCCAACTGCGCATTGTTGGACGCTCACCCTGCTGTAAAAGCTGTCTCTCCCCAAGCTCCAATTGGAGATTTCTTTTTTGACGACTTTCATCACAATGGAGCCTATATTCTAAGCTATTGGAGAGCTACTGCAGTTTTCGGGTATGAGAAGACCAAGAACACCACCGAATCTTGGTATCAATTCCCAACTTTGACCAGCAAGGATCAATACGATTTTTTCCTAGACGCCGGCCCTTTGACCAATTTGGATGAACACTTCAAAGACAATTTCTTTTGGTCTCAACTAAAGGATCACCCAAATTACGACGAATTTTGGCAAACTAGAGGTATCATACAACATCTTAAAAAAGTCAAGCCAGCCGTTATGACCGTTGGAGGCCTTTTTGATGCTGAGGACTTGTATGGTCCATTCGAAACGTACAAGAGTATCGAGAAAAACAGTGACAATTACAACATCATGGTCTTTGGTCCTTGGGGACACGGAGATTGGTCTCGCTCAAAAAAACGTCAATCCATAGGCAATGTATATTTCGGGGACGATATTTCCCTAGGTTTCCAACGCAATGTGGAAACTAGGTTTTTCAATCATTTTCTAAAAGGGAATGGCAATGACAATACGGGGCTACCAGAGATAAACATTTATGATACTGGAAAAAATGAATGGAGCGCATTCGATGTTTGGCCTCCAAAAGGCAGTCAAAAGAAATCATTTTTTCTATCTAAAGATCAAAGCTTGGGAGATACGTCTTCTAAGGGGTTCGTCGAATTTGAAAGCAATCTCAAAAAACCCGTCCCATATTCCGAAGACATAAAGATGGAATACTCGCTGAGAAAATATATGACGGACGACCAACGATTCGCAGCTAGAAGACCTGATGTCATGGTATATGAAACTTCTACATTAGATGAGGATGTGACATTGGTTGGGGAGATTCTAGCAAAATTGAAGGTGGCTACGACGGGAACAGACGCCGATTGGATCGTAAAAGTCATAGATGTATATCCAGATGAAGCTGAAGATACAGAGGAAACCCAAAAATACCTAAAGATGTCCAATTATCACTTGATGGTGAGAAGCGAGGTCATGAGAGGAAGGTTCAGAAACGATTTCAGCAAACCAGAGGCATTTGTCCCAAACCAGAAAACAGATGTAAACATAAAGTTGCAAGACGTATACCATACATTCAAGAAAGGACATAAAATACAAATTCAAATACAAAGCACTTGGTTTCCCTTGATAGATTTAAACCCGCAAACCTTCGTTCCAAACATCTTCAAGGCCAAAGCATCGGATTACAAAAACCAAACGCATAGGGTATATCATGACTCATTCATTGAGTTTTCAATTTTAAAGTAGAAATGCAATAAAAATATTTTTATATATTTACACTTAGAAACCTAGTAGCAATTTGCTGCGCATTCGTTTTTCAACTTTAAGGAAGATCATTGGAAAAGTGAATGTGTTTCTTACGGAAACCTCCGTATACCTTAAATCAATTGAACTTGATTTGGTATACGGAGGTTTTTTTTATGATATAATTTTAATACGAAAGACAATGGATGCTATTATTAGACTGAAAGAAATCAAATCCCTATTGAAGAATGTGGACGTAATCTCTGCCATGGAAGAAGGTTTCATACAATATAGCAATGGCAATGCCATTGTCCCTCCCGTAGGTGAAATGCTTTTTGATGAGCCAAAAGGAGAAACTCACATCAAATATGGATATATAAAAAATGATGAGTTCTCTGTCATCAAAGTAGCTTCTGGTTTCTATGACAATCCCAAATTAGGAATTTCATCCAGCCAAGGGTTAATGCTTCTATTGAGCCAAAAAACGGGTCAACCCATTTCCCTCCTATTGGATGAAGGCTACCTTACGGACATAAGATCTGCCGCCGCAGGAGCATTGGCCGCCAAGTATTTCGCTCCTAAAAATGTCAAGGCCATCGGTGTTATCGGTACTGGAATACAAGCCAGACTACAATTGGAATACATTCAAAAAATCACTACTTGCAAAACAGTATTTCTTTGGGGAAGGAATGCTGAAAATGCAAAAAAAATGCAATCGGAGCTAAGTACCTCCTTAGACATGACCATTGCCAAGAATCCTACGGAAATTGCCCAACGATGCAATTTGATAATTACAACTACGCCTGCAACCGCTCCCTTGCTCTTTTCAAAAGACATTCTACCGGGTACACACATAACTGCAGTAGGTTCGGATACTTCAGAAAAACAAGAATTGGATGACAAACTCTTGGCCAATGCAGACATTGTAGTAAGTGACAGCTTAAGTCAAAGTGAAAGTAGAGGAGAAATTTACAGAGCTCGACAAAATGGCTCACTGCAAGCAAACAAAGTCATTGAGTTGGGCTATGCCATACAAACCCCAAGCTTGCAAAGAACAAACGACAAACAAACAAGCATCGTAGATCTAACTGGTGTTGCCGTGCAAGACATCATGATTGCGAAAATCATCTATAACAATTTTAAAAGACGACAACTATGAACATTCCCATCTTTGAATTAGAAAGAGTGCAATCTCTATTTGAAAATACCGTAGACTACAACTTGACAGAGAGTGGTTTTCATCCCTATACTTTAAACGAATTGTTGGACAAGGATCAAATAAGCACATTGACCAACACTGTCTTGGGGTATGGTCAAACCAATGGTTCCATTCCTTTAAGACAGAGAATCAGTGCTATGTACAATGGAGCGGGAGAAGAAAACGTCCTCGTTACCAATGGTTCTTCCGAAGCAAATTTCATTGCTTGCCATACACTTTTGGAAAAAGGAGACGAAGTCGTAATGATGGTTCCAAACTATATGCAGATTTGGGGAATTGCTGAAGAAATGGGTTGCATTCCGAAAGCCTTTCATCTACGAGAAGAAAACCAATGGAAACCAGATTTGAAGGAGTTGAAATCCTTGGTGACTCCAAAAACCAAAATGATTGCGATTTGCAACCCCAACAACCCGACAGGTCACACACTCTCCAATGATGAAATGCAAGACATAGTTGACATTGCAAAAAATGTGGATGCTTGGGTATATTGCGATGAAGTCTATAGAGGAGCCGAACTAGACGGAAAGACCATAGAAAGCTTCATTGGAATGTATGACAAGGTCATGGTCAATGGCGGTTTGTCCAAAGCCTATGCCTTACCCGGCTTACGCCTAGGCTGGTTGGTTGGACCTGAAAATTTGATTTCCGACACTTGGGCCTATCACGACTATACATCCATTACTGCAGGAATAATGAGTCATTACATCGGAGAAATCGCATTGAGGCCAGAAAAACGAAAAGAAATATTGACTCGCAACAGAGCCATGTTGAATGAAAATCTAGTTGTCGTAAAAGAATGGTTGGATCAATATGGTGATCTATTCGAATATGTACCTCCGAAAAGTGGAGGAATGCTTTTCATCAAATACAACTTGGACATTAACTCTACCGAGTTGGCAGAATGGTTACGAACCGAAAAGAGTGTGTTCATCCTAGCTGGAGATTGCTATGGAATGGATCATCATTTCAGAATTGGCATAGGAGAACGAAAAGATTACATTTTGGAAGGGTTGGAACGTGTCAAGCAAGCTTTGAAAGAACGTTTCGATCTGTAATTGCCATTTTAATTAAAAACAAGAACTACCATAAAAGTAAAATGCCGGTTTGGAGTGATGTCCATAACATACATCAAGATCTTGGTTTTAAGATAAAAATAACAGAACAATTAACAAAACCTTGCATTTATTGGGACCTTGGGCAATTACCTTTGCCAAAAAAATATGTTCGGATTCTTAAAAAAGAAAAGCAAGCTTGACAAACTGCGAGATCAATATGAAAACATATTGAAAGCATCCAATGCGCCTTCTTCAACAAATCGTCATGAAAAGGCAAAAAAACTGGCAGATACCCAAGCCCTTTTGGATCAAATAGAAATACTCCAAAAAAGCACATGAACTATCTTGTTCATTTCATCATTTTTTAATATAGATAATATTACCTTCGCAATCTAAAATTTAGAACCTAAATTATGAATTGTCTATTGACAGGAGGAACAGGGATTGTTGGAAGCCATATTATCTTCGAATGGTTAAAGAAAGCCATACTAGAGAAAACGGTAAACCATCTTTTTGTTATTATCAGAGACGGTGAAAAATCGGCAAATGACCGTCTAAAGGACATATTGCAGAATGCGTCTCGTCCTGCATTTTTAAATGATTTTACCATAGAAGAATGCTTGGAGAAAATCACTGTTATCTCCCATGATCTATTGACAATAGACAAAGAAACTCTCAAGGCTTACGGTTTTGATGCAATAATACATTGTGCTGGATCGACAAGTCTATTGCATACCAACGATACCAAAAAAAAGGTACGTGCTCAAAACTACCTAGTCACCAAACAATTGTTGGATAATCTTCCTGAATACGTTAATCGCTTCATATACATTAGTACTGCATATTCCTTTGGAATTCAAAACAAAAAGGTAAATGACACCATAGAGCAATATGATGTCAACAATTTTAGAAACCCCTATGAGCAATCCAAATACGAAAGTGAGCGTTTTGTGAAGGATACTTGCATTTCCAAAAACATAAATTATCAAATATTGAGGCCTAGCATCATCTGTGGGAGGTTAATAGATATGCCTTTCTATGAAACGCCAAAGTTTGACGTCTTTTATTCCTGGGCCATCTTTTTGGACAAGTATGCGAAAAAACCCATAGACAACTTCAGAATTTGGATTGATAAAAAAAGTGGTTTGAACATTGTTCCTGTAGACTTTGTATCCAAAGCTGTCCTATACGCTTTTTCCAATCCTAGCATAAAGGAACTGAACATAGTGAACCCAAAACAGATTCTACACAAGGACTATGTTGGTGATGTTTTGGAGTCTTTCAACATAAATTCCTATGAGTACATTGAAGAAAAGCCTGAAAACCTGAATCTTTTCGAAGAACTATACTATAAGAGCATCGGCAACCTCTTCGAGAAATATGTTTCCATTCCCGATTTGCAATTTCAGCCGGATCTCATTTTGAAATTGATAGATCAACTACAATTGGACAAGACTTTGGGCGTACACAAAAACTTTATGAACCTCATTAATTTTTCAGTAGAAAAGAAATTCAGAAAGAGTTATTGATCAGAATTTAAACCAACCCTTTTATAAACTTGATGGTTTCTGCGTTAAAGGCCTCTGGTTGTTCCACATTAACGACATGTCCGCAATTTTCAACAACCAGCAAAGAGGATTGCATATGCTTAGCTACCACATTCCTGATAGAAGGCAAAAACAGGTGATCTTCTTCCCCCATCACGTACAAGGTAGGTATTTTTATGTCTTTGGCTCTAAAGAACCTCAGTAACGGATTAATCTCCGATGTAAGTTTAAACCATCTTACAAATTCCTTTTGGTATAGTTTTTTAGCCTCATTGACAAAAAGCAAGCGTGAATTCCTATGGTTCTTTTTGGGCATGATTATAAAGGCAAAAAACTTATACAATAGCATGTACGGCACCACAGATTTAAAAATGACACCCAATTTCATAAGCACTTGAGACCTAAAGTTGAGTTTCATTATGGCTCCCCCCATAATCATGCTTTCAACACGCTTTGGATGTTTTTCAGCCAAATTTCGAATTAAAATGGTTCCCAATGAAATTCCCACAAAATGTGACTTTTCGATATTGAGGTGATCTATGACTTCAACGATGTCATTGGTTATCGAATCGAAAGTATATTTGGAATTGAAGGCATCCTTCAAAGCTGGCTTGCTGTTTCCGTGTCCTCGCAAATCCAAAACCAGAATGTTGAACTCTGCTCCAAAGCTACGTATTTGCTTAAACCAAATCGATGAGCTTCCTCCAGCTCCGTGTACAAAGGTTACCCATTGTTTGGAGGTTTTATGTAAATAAGTATTGTAATTTAACAAGTGGTAAGGTATTGGATAATTAATTGTAGGCTAAAGTACGACATTTGATGGTTATATGAATGATTTTAATGCTTCGATCACATAATCCACTTCTTCCTTGGCATTGTACTTGCTAAATGAAAAACGCAGGGATGGTTTTTGCAAATCCTCATCGCTCAATATTTGTGACAACACATGGGATCCTTTCGAGCTACCACTTTGGCATGCGCTTCCCTTAGAACAGGCTATTCCCTTCAAATCCAAATTGAATGGTAGCAGCATTGCCTTATCCGGCGCCATTGGCAAGCAAACATTCAGGACGGTATAGCTGCTTTTGTCGAAATCTGCCGAAGCTCCATTGAATCGTACTTCTGGAAAAGCCTTGGTCAATTCTTCAATGAAATGTGATTTTATTCCTTTTATGTGGTTACGATCTTCCTCCAAGTTTTCATAGGACAACCTCAAAGCTTCTTCCATTCCTGCAATGTTATGGACAGCTTCGGTTCCTGCACGTATGCCTCTCTCTTGTTCCCCTCCAAAAATCATGGGTTTCAAACCGGATTGCTTTCTCACAAAAGCAAAACCAATGCCTTTGGGTCCATGAAACTTATGTGCACTCACAGCCATGAAATCAATGGGAATTTCTTTTAAGTCCAACTCATAATGCCCTACGGATTGTACGGTATCGCTATGAAACAAGGCGTCATTTGCTTTGCACAATTCCGCAATACGTTTGATGTCCGACAAATTCCCTATTTCGTTGTTGACATGCATTAAGCTTACCAGTGTTTTTTTTGGAGCCTGCAACAAAGTTTCCAGATGGTTGTAATTGACATGTCCTTTTTCATCCAAATTCACATAGTCTACATCAATGCCATATTCCTCTTGTAATTGCTCCACAGTATGCAATACCCCATGGTGCTCTATCCGAGAAGTTATAATTCTTTTGGCATTTAAGTCTCTAATCGCACTACGTAGAGCCAAATTGTCTGCTTCTGTTCCTCCAGACGTGAAAATAATTTCCGATGCAGTTACATTAAGGTATTTTGCTATCGTCTTTCTAGCATTTTCTATAAGCGATTTCGATGATCTCCCATAGCTATGTGTAGATGATGGATTCCCATAGTAGTCCATCATTACTTGAGTCATCTTAACAATGACTTCCTCCCTCAATTGCGTCGTTGCCGCACTGTCGAAATAAATAGTTTTCATCTATTTGGATTTATTGTTTCTCAACGGTTATATGAAATTTGCCTACAATTAATACTGCCATGAAGGCTCATTTCACAGTACAAAAATAGCCGAAATAAAATTAATTCCCTTATGCTTCGTTATAATTTGACAATTCTATTACTTTTGTCGAACAATACACTTTTCTATGCGTAAGATATATTCTGTTTTAGTTGTTTTTTTTCTTCTACTTTCTTGTGATGA
>JAHDHI010000090.1 GCA_020631395.1 Bizionia sp. | reverse complement strand
AACCCGCGACCCCCACCTTGGCAAGGTGATGCTCTACCCCTGAGCTACTTTCGCATTTGTACTTAGAACGTCGCAACATTGTTATTGCGGATGCAAATTTAAGTCTTTTTTACAAATACCAAAACCTTTTCAATAAAAATGTCAAATTAATTTTCAGCATTCTGCTTGTGAACTTTGTACGCTAAAATGCATTTGTATTCCTGGGCTTCCCATTATCCATTAAAACAGATTCGGAATGCCTATTATATAACAAAAAGCTTTTCATTGAGGGTATCTCACAAAACAAATCGAGAGGTGTTTTTATAGCATTGCTAATTTTTAGAATAATACTGAAAGGCATCTTATTTTACGGCCATACTTTTGGTTTTCGTTGCTCGCCATATGAAATCACAAAATATGCTGGAAAAGCAAATCAGGCCTTTTTGGTCTTTACCAACATGCGTTTTATTTCATTTAGCTTCATCAATGCCTCCACTGGTGTCAACGTATCTATGTCCGTAAGCAATATTTCGTCCTTGATCTCTTCCAATAGTGGGTCGTCCAAATTGAAGAAGCTCAATTGCATCTCGTCCTTCATGGACCTCACCTTGTCGGTCAATTCCTCGCTGGAATGCGATTGCTCCAATTTTTTCAAGATCTTGTTCGCGCGATGCAATACCTGTTGTGGCATTCCTGCCAATTTTGCAACGTGAATCCCAAAACTATGTTCACTTCCTCCAGCCACCAACTTTCTCAAGAATAAAACATTGTCCTTCAACTCCTTCACCGACACGTTGAAGTTCTTGATGCGTCCTAACGTTTCACTCATTTCGTTGAGTTCATGGTAATGTGTGGCAAACAAAGTCTTTGGTTTTGCAGGATGCTCATGCAAGTACTCGCTTATGGCCCAAGCTATGGAAATGCCATCGTAGGTACTCGTCCCTCTTCCTATCTCATCCAACAACACCAAACTCCTATCGCTTATGTTGTTTAGTATGGACGCTGTCTCGTTCATCTCCACCATGAAAGTGGAGTCTCCCATGGAGATGTTGTCACTTGCTCCAACACGCGTGAATATCTTGTCCACCAAACCGATCCTTGCCGCCTTGGCCGGTACGAAACTCCCTATCTGTGCCAAAAGCACGATCAATGCCGTTTGGCGTAAAATGGCCGACTTACCGGACATGTTTGGTCCGGTGATCATGATTATTTGTTGCGAGTCCCTATCCAAAAACACATCGTTGGTGATGTAGTCTTCCCCTATGGGCAATTGTTTTTCTATCACTGGATGGCGGCCTTCCTTTATGTCCAAATCGTGAGAATCGTCCAAAAAGGGATAGACGTAGTCATTGTCGTTGGCCAACTGTGCAAATCCGCAGAGACAATCCAACTTCCCTATGAGATATGCATTTTGCTGAACGGGTTTTATGTATTGGCTCATCCAAAGCACCAATTCGCCAAACAATTGTTGTTCGATGGCCAAAATGCGTTCTTCCGCTCCTAGTATCTTGGCTTCGTATTCCTTGAGTTCCTCGGTGATGTAGCGTTCTGCATTTACCAAGGTTTGTTTTCTTATCCACTCCTCCGGTACTTTGTCCCGATGCGTGTTGCGCACTTCTATGTAATACCCAAAGACATTGTTGGATGCTATCTTTAGAGACGTTATCCCCGTACGCTCACTTTCCCTTTCCAACATTTTGTCGAGGTAGTCCTTACCAGATGAGGACAGCCCTCTGAGCTCATCCAACTCGGAAGAGAATCCCAAGGCAATCGTATTTCCCTTGAGTACGTTCACTGGTGCTTCCTCACTCAATGTCTTTGTTATCTTTTCTCGCAATACGTCACAGCTTTGCAAGTTGTCTCCTATTATCTTCAAGGATTCATTCTCGCAATCGGATGCCATCGCCTTTATGGGAACGATGGCTTCCAGGGAATTCTTGAGTTGTATGACTTCCCTTGGGCTTACCTTTCCAGTAGCGACCTTGGAAATCAACCTTTCCAGATCTCCTATTCTCTTTATTTGATTCTGAACGTCTCCATGCACGGTCTTCTCTTCCTTCAAGAACGCCACGACCTCATGGCGTTGCTTTATCTTTTCCACGTTCTTTAGAGGCAGTGCCAACCAACGCTTCAACAGTCTTCCTCCCATTGGGGAAATCGTCTTGTCTATGACGTTTAGAAGTGTCACCGCATTGTTGTTGGTGGAGTTGTACAATTCCAAATTACGTATGGTAAAACGATCCATCCATACGTATTCGTCTTCTGCAATGCGAGAGATCGATGCTATGTGTTGTAACTTGTTGTGTTGTGTTTCTGCCAAATAGTGCAGAATGGAACCCGAAGCGATTATCCCTTCATTCAAATCTTGAATCCCAAACCCCTTCAAGGATTTCGTATTGAAATGCTTCAACAAGGTTTCATTGGCATAATCGATTTGATAGACCCAATCCTCCAAATTGAAGGTATGGAAATCGCTCCCAAAGCAGTCGTTGAAATGCAAGCGTTTTTGCTTTGACACCAATACCTCGCTCGGACTGAAGTTTTGCAGCAACTTGTCTATGTATTCTTGGTTTCCTTGGGAGGTTAGAAACTCTCCCGTAGAGATGTCCAAAAATGAAATGCCTATTACATTGTTTCTTCCGAAGCAAACCGAACATAGGAAATTGTTCCTTTTGGATTGCAACACCTCATCATTGAGTGCCACCCCAGGAGTAACCAATTCCGTAACTCCGCGTTTCACTATTGTCTTGGTCTGCTTGGGGTCTTCCAATTGATCGCAAATGGCAACGCGCTCTCCTGCCTTTACCAACTTGGGCAAATAGGTATTCAAGGAATGGTGGGGAAACCCCGCCAATTCCGTCTCGCTTTCGCTTCCTGCTCCCCGCTTGGTCAATATGATTCCCAAGATTCTTGCCGTCTTCACTGCATCTGACCCAAAAGTCTCGTAAAAATCGCCCACGCGAAACAACAATAATGCATCAGGATATTTTACTTTGATGGCATTGTATTGCTTCATCAAAGGGGTTACTTTTTTTGCTTGCTTTGCCAATGGATTCTTATTTTTATGTACTACTTTTGCTTGAAATAATGAAGGATGCAATGTAACCATTATTTCATTTTCCGTGAAATGGATGGCTTAGAAGTTATCTATAATTATTCACAAAAAAAACAAGATCCGAAAAAAGCACTTGAACTGTATTCGGCGTGACAATTTCATTCAATGAGACATTCATGTCCAAATGCTGGGATGCTCATTCGGAATGATTGATATGAATGTTATAGGTGTCCGACATATGACAACAGATGCTAACAGATGAAAAGCCATGCGTAAATTAAAGAACAGCGAACTGGACCGATTGAGTGTAGATGGCTTCAAGACTGCCAAGAAAACTCCAATCATCATAGTTTTGGACAACATTAGAAGCTTGAACAACATTGGTTCCGTCTTTAGAACGAGCGATGCCTTTTTAATTGAAAAAATCTACCTCTGCGGCATTACGGCTACACCGCCGCACAAGGACATCCAAAAGACAGCTTTGGGCAGTACGGATTCCGTGGTTTGGGAACATTCCGAAGACACATTGGATCTCATTGAAAGATTGAAGGCGGAAAACGTAAGGATATGTGCAATCGAACAGGCAGAAGATGCCGTCATGCTCAATGACTTCGTCCCCGAACCGGAAACCACCCATGCATTGGTTTTTGGCAACGAGGTAAAAGGTGTTGCACAAGATGTGGTGAGTGCCAGCGATGTGGTGATTGAAATTCCCCAATTCGGCACCAAGCATTCTCTAAACATTTCGGTGAGCTGTGGTGTCGTGGTTTGGGATGTGTTTTCAAAATTGGAAAGCTAACATTGTGACGCCTTTCCCAGTTTTCATTTGCAAATTTCGTCCAAGATCCAAAGATAATCCGCTCTACTTTTCACAAAGTCCCTGTCGGAGATATCAATAATCTTCGTGTTGAGCTCCGTATTGCTCTTCAAGAATTCCAAATACCCGGAATTGATCTTTTCCAAATATTCGTTTTCAATGTTTTGTTCGTAATCTCTCCCTCTCTTTCTTATGTTTTCTTGCAAACGCTCCGTATTTTGATATAGATACACGTACAATTCCGGCTTGGCGATGTCCTTGTACATGAGATTGAAGAGTTTCCTATAGAGTTTGAACTCGTCTTCTTGTAGCGTAATTTTCGAGAATATCAAAGACTTGAACACATCATAGTCACTTAATATGAAATCCTTGAACAAATCGAGTTGGGACAGGTCATCGCTAATTTGTTGATAACGATCTGCCAGAAAGGACATTTCCAAGGTGAAGGCGTAGCGTTGCGCATCTTCATAGAATTTTGGCAAAAACGGATTGTCCGCAAAGCGCTCCAAAACGAGTTTTGCATTGTAGTCCTTAGCCATTTTTGTAACCAGACTGGTTTTTCCCGCTCCAATGTTACCCTCTATCGCCATGTAGTTGTACTTGGAAAAATCATGTGCCTTGCTTGGATTCTTCAACCATATGTTGACAGGTTCCAAGACACTGTCGTCCTCACATGCTTCCAACAGTTGCAATATGGTCTTCTCGTATTTTGGGTGCTCGAATTTGGGTGCAATGTCCTTTAATGGGTCCAAGACGAACTTTCTCTTATGCAATTCTGGATGGGGCACCACCAACGTTTCCGAATTGATGATCTCATCTTCAAAGAACAAAATATCCAAATCTATGGTACGTGATTCGTATCCTTCTTTGTTTGTGCGAACTCTACCCAATTTCGTTTCCACCTTCAACAATTCCTGCAAGACCTCCTCCGATTCCATTTCCGTCTCCACAACGAGGCAGGCATTCAAGAAGTCGTCTCCATCGAAACCAAAGGCTGGCGATTTATATACCTTGGAGATGGATCTTATGGTTCCAACAGCAATGTAAATGGCATTTAGGGCCAGTTGCAAGTTTTTCAACTTGTCCCCTTTATTGCTTCCCAGTGATATGTAGACTTTTTTAGATTGCATCATAAGTAGGGCAAAATAATGAAAAGTAAATGTATTAGTTTATATTTACTACAAGTATTTATCAACGATTTCCCATGACTCCAAAGGACAAGCTTACGGCACAACGCACATATCTCTTTTTAGGTGCTTTGTTTATCACATCTTTAGTGGTTTCAAACCTCATCTTTCAAAAATTCTTCTATTGGTACCCCATAGATGTCGAAATTTTCGGAACAAAACTATTTGAGATTTCCGTTGGCCTACTCCCTTACCCCATCACTTTTCTCATTACGGATCTCATTAGTGAAATCTATGGCAAGAAACGCGCCAACGACATTGTCGTCGCAGGTGTGTTCGCCTCTATCTTTTCATTGTTGATCATACTTGTGGCCAATGTTGCTCCTGCAACTTCGTGGTCCCATGTGAAGGACGACATGTTCAATACCGTTTTCGGCAATTCGGTAATCGCGGTCTTTGCCAGTATGATCACTTATTTGTTTGCTCAATTCATAGACATACAAATCTATCATTTTTGGAAAAGATACACCAAGGGCAAGCATTTGTGGCTACGAAACAACTTCTCCACATGGTTCTCCCAATTCATAGATACCCTGACCATCTTGACTTTATTATGTTCTTTCGGCATCATAGAATGGAGCAACTTCAATGGCTTATTGGTAAGCGGCGTCCTATTCAAGGTACTGGTTGCAGCATTGGATACTCCTTTGCTCTATTTGGGCGTGTATCTATTTAGAAAAAGATTTAACTTAAAGACAACAGGAGAAGAGATTGACTTATTATAAATTTGCCTAAATTTTCTGGCTTCTAAACCAGAAGACCATATATAAACGTAAATTAGACAACGAATTAAATTTCCTACAAAAAAGGAAGTGAAAAACCATTTCAAATGAAGAAAGCATTAAAGATTATTGGAATATCATTACTCATCATCATTGCGCTTTTGGCTGTTGCCCCTTTCATCTTTCAAGCACAAATAAAAGACATGGTTCGCAATTTCATAAACGACAATGTAAATGCCAAAGTTGAATTTGCAGATGTAAGCTTAAGTTTTCTTAGCAGCTTTCCACAAGTAAATGTAACTGTGGACGAATTGAGCATAACCAACCTTGAACCGTTCAAGGACGAGACACTGGCTACCGTCAAGTCCTTTTCATTTGACATTTCCGTAAACGAACTGTTTAAAACAGCTAGTGACGAGCCTGTGGCATTGAACAGCATAAATGTCGATGAAGCATTGATAACCCTTAAGACCAACAAGTTTGGAGATACCAATTACGACATTGCAAAAAAGGACGGTACGCCAACAAAGGATGACATAGGATCCGATTCCCAGGGTTTCACCTTGGACATCAAGGACTATGGAATCAAAAATAGTGCTTTGACCTACTTGGATGAAGTGGCAAAGACAAAAATACAAATCACGGAGTTCAATCACAACGGCAATGGCACCTTTTCCGAAACCGTTTCCGAATTGAACACAAAGACCTCTGCCAATGTCACATTCAGCGTTGACAGTACTGAATATCTTAGCAACAACAAATTGAAACTGGATGCCATAATAGGTTTGGATTTGAAAGACAACAAATATACCTTTAAGGACAACAAGGCCTCCATAAACAATTTGGCCATAGAGTTCAAGGGCCATGTACAACAACTTGAAAAAGGACAAGATGTAGACATTGCCTTCGAAAACCTGGACGCATCATTCAAAGACTTCTTTGCCCTCATCCCTGAAAAATATGCCAAAGAGATCAGTGACATCGAAACTACGGGGAATTTCAATGTGAATGGAATTGTCAAAGGACTTGTAAGCGATGAGACCATTCCCAGTTTGGACATAAACATAGTTTCCAAAAATGCAGCCTTCAAATACCCTGATTTGCCAAAGCGCGTAGAAAACATAGACATTGACGCTTCCATAAAGAACACAACAGGCAAGACAGAAGACACCTATGTCCATTTGAAGACCTTGAACTTCAAAATAGACCAAGATGTGTTCAAATCCTCTGCCACCATAAGGAACATCACCGACAACGTAGCTGTAAATGCAGACGTAGATGGCGTCTTGAACTTGGGAAACATCACAAAAGCATATCCAATAGAATTGGAAAACGAACTGAGTGGCATCCTTAAAGCAAAACTCAATACCGTCTTCGACATGAATGCCATAGAAACCAATGCCTATGAACGCATAAAAAACAACGGAAACGTCAACATAAGCAATTTCAAATTTTCATCGAAGGACATCGTAAATGCCATTAACATCTCTCAAGCGGACATTAACTTCAATCCAAAGACAATAGCTCTTAAAAGTTTCAAAGCGTCTTCAGGAAAGACGGATTTGGATGCCACGGGAACCATAGACAACCTATTGGGATTTTTATTGAGCGACAAGAAGCTAAAAGGAGATTTCAATGTCTATTCCAATACCTTCATGGTTAGCGACTTCATGGTTGAAGGCGGATCGGATCAACCAGTAAACCAAAGCACGGAGCCTGCCGATGCACTCAAGATTCCTGCCTTCTTGGATTGCACCATAAATGCAGATGCCAAAACGGTATTGTACGACAACCTCACCTTGAAAGATGTAAAGGGAACATTGACCATAAAAGACGAGCAAGCCAATTTGCAGAACGTTACTTCGAACCTCTTCGATGGCAACCTTTCCATGAGCGGATTGGTGGATACCAGAACAAAGACGCCAAAATTCAACATGGACCTTGGGGTCGCCAACTTTGACATCTCACAATCCTTCAAAGGCTTGGACATGCTCCAAAGCATTGCACCCATAGCCAAAGCCTTGCAAGGGAAGCTGAACAGCAGCATTTCCCTCTCTGGAGATTTGGGAGATGATTTTACTCCACTTTTAAATTCAATTAGCGGAGGTGCTCTGGCAGAACTTCTAACGACTACGATAAACCCCAAGGGCGCAGAAGTCTTCGACGCCTTGAAAGGAGCACTCAACTTCATAGATTATGACAAATTGGATTTAAAGGACGTGCAAACAAGCTTGAAATTCAAAGAAGGAAAAGTGGACATTTCCCCTTTTGACATAAAATACAAGGACATTGCCATAACGGTTGGGGGTTCACACGGTTTCGACCAAACAATGAACTACAATGCCGTTTTCAACGTTCCTGCCAAGTATTTGGGAGGCGATGTCAACCGTTTGATAGGAAAAATAAATGATCCAGCCGTAAACGACATTTCCATTCCAGTGACGGCAAACATAAATGGTTCCTTTACCAGCCCGAAGGTTTCCACGGATTTGACAAGTGGCGTAAGCAACCTGACCAAAAAACTCATTGAAATAGAAAAACAAAAATTGCTAAACAATGGCAAAGACAAGATCAAAGACCTACTCGGCGATGTCTTGGGAGGTAACTCCAATGCTTCAGACTCCACCAAAACCCAAAATGGCGACCCAATCAAAAATACATTGAACAACCTTATTGGAGCAAACACGACGCAACAAGATTCCACTAAAACAGATTCTTCATCGACTCAAAACAACATCGTAAAAGATGTCTTTGGAATTTTCGACAAGAAGAAGAAAAAGAAAAAGGATTAACAAAAATTGAATATGTCTGTAAGGCTTTTGTGTCTATTGCTACAAAAGCCTTATGACAATGGTTTATTTTCTAATAGGTATTTTAGCCGCATCCATAGGAGCCCTTCCTTTGGGAGCTTCAAACATCATCGTCATAAATACCACGCTGAAGCAAAATGCAAAACAAGCCTTTAAAATTGCAATTGCCGCTGGAGCGGCAGAAGTAATCCTATCTTTATATGCTTTGCACTGCAATACCATCGTTCAACATTTCATAGAAAAGAATCAATGGATTCAATTCACCATCATATTTATTTTAATCCTTGTTGGAGGTTATTTGTTCTTCAAAAAAGAAAATGAGGCTGTTCCAAAAAAAAGAAGAGCCATCAATTCCAAATACCTTACAGGCTTTTTATCCGGTATATTGAACCCTCCCGTATTGGTATATTGGTTAGTTGCAATAAGTTTCATCAATGAAAGTCTATATATGCTTTCCCTACAATCTTCAATAAGCATCCTGTTTTTGTTTTTTTCAGGTGTCTATGTGGGAAAATTGACAACCTTGTATCTCTATAGCAAATTCAGTATGATCATAAAGCACAAAGTACAAAACATTGCCTTGGTCTTAAACAAGGTTACAGGTGTTTTGCTAATGACCATAGCATTGATTAATTCCATCAAACTTTATTTCATATAATTTCTTCATCACCTCCATTAAGCCTTAATCCCCATAAACGAAATTGACCTATTTCATACGTCAAGTCATTCACTTTTTCATATGCAATGATTCATCGTTTTACAATGTAATTCAATACAAAAAACGTAAAACCATTATTAATCAAACGATTACTGGGCATTCGAATAAAAAGCGATCATTCATTCTAAATAAGTCATACATCTGTTTTATTTGCTTTTAATCCGATAAATAAATATATCTACCATCTTAATCCATAAATTGTTGTTTCTCGTATTTATTAATAATTAACCCTAGCAATTTTAAAATTAACTTCGTAAAGAAGTTGACTTTTCTCATTGTGCAAAAATTAAAGCCTTGAAAACCAAAACTTCACTATTAGTCCCCTTGCTTCTTTTAACCATTTCCTTCACTTTTAGCCAGACGGTGGTCATGGACATTGAGGGCAACACATCTACTACGATTTGCCAAGGAACCCCCATTCAAATCAATGCAACCCCCAATCCGTCAAACCCCAACTATTTTTATACTTGGACAAATTTGACCACAGGTCAATGGATACAGGGAAACTCCTCCAATTTTTTAATTATTTCCTTGAATCAAACCTCCGAAATACAAGTAGCAATAACAGGAGGGCCAACAATGATAACTGGTTCGATAACAGTAACGGTGATAGAACCTCCCAGTGCAGGTACAGATGGCACCTTATATTTATGCAACCAAACTGGCACAATCGATTTGTTTACCATTCTTCAAAATTCACCAGACACAGGAGGAACATGGTCTCCTCCCCTTTCTGGAGGCGATGGGAATTTCGTTGTGGGAACCGATGTATCAGGTGAATATACATATACCGTGACGAGTACTGACCCATGCCCACCTGCATACGAATCCAAAGTTATCGTTAAAGACTGTTTCAACGTAGATTACGACAATGATGGCGTATTGAACGATGTGGATCTCGACGATGACAATGATGGTATCTTGGATTCCGTTGAAAATGCCATATGCACGCCAGGTTCCCTAACCGAAGCACTACCCCTAGTGGACATCGATTTTGGAGAGGGGCTCACGCCTACCACAGATTCTAACGTAGTAGGCCACAATTATGCTCCCACGTGGCCAAGTGATGGGTTCTACAACGTAGGAACATCGACGTATTTTGCTACTTCGGCCCCATTCATTCCAGTATTCATAACCACGGAAAGCAACCCTATTCCTCATGTGGATGGAAGTGGAAGCACAGACGGAAGGTATTTGGCCATAAACATAGGAGGTGGAGTTGATGTCCCAATATATCAAATAGACAACATTCCCATTCAAACCGGAACAGAATACAACTTCAGCATTGACATGGCTGGCCTTTGTACCGCCAATGATTGTACAGACATCCCCATTTTGGAGTTAGAACTCATAGATCAAAGCCTACCAGCTGGATCGCCTCCTCTTTACAGTACGACATCTACAAACATTGGAGTTGCCAATGATGACATATGGAGGAATCTAACATTGAACTTTACCGCCATGACGGATACGTTTTTAACGTTGGTGATAAAAAACCAGCAACCTTATGGAGCCAGTGGTAATGATTTAGGGATTGACAACATCCGTTTTGCACAATTGGATTGTGATTTCGATTTGGATCTAATTCCCAACTACTTGGATTTGGATAGTGACAATGATGGAATTTTTGACATCGTCGAAGCAGGCAACCCAGCTGTTGTCGATGCCAACAACGATGGTATTGCCGATGGCCCCGTTGGTCCCGACGGCGTCCCTCTTTCTGCTGGAACTGGAACCATTCCTGTAAATACTGACAATGCTGAATTCTATGATTTTTTGGATGTCGATGCAGACAATGATGGCATACAAGACAATATTGAAGGACAAGCAACATTTGCATATGTTGCACCAAGCGGAATCGATGTCAATGAAAATGGTGTTGACGATGTCTATGATTCCAACAACAATCCGCTTACTCCAGTTGACACGGATGATGATGGTACTCCAGATTATCTGGATTTGAATTCTGATGACGATTGTTTGGATGACAATGTTGAAGCATACGATCTCAACCAAGATGGGGTTGCAGACATTCAATCTTCGGGAGTAGATACGGACAATGATGGAATGGACGACAACTATGATGTTGTAGAACTAACAGAAATCAATTCGGTTGTCAATCCATCAGATGGCGGCGAATTGCCAACCAATTTGCCTGATAACCACAACCCTGGCAACGATGTGGACTTCAGAGAAGAGAACATAGGTATAATCGAAGAATTCGAGCTTAGCTTTTGTGCCGAGCCAAACCCAATAAACCTTTTCGACACGTTGGTGGACACAGCTATCCCAGGAGGAACATGGAGTGGTCCCAGTACGCTTTCCGGTGGAGAGCTAGGCACCTATGACCCAACAGTAAATGTTCCTGGAACATATGTTTACAATTTGCCTTCAATTGCAACATGTCCTGAAAGAAAAGGAGAAATAACGGTACTTATCGGAGTCGAGCCTGATGCAGGTTTAGATGGGCTGATCACTCTATGTGACGATGCCTCCTCGACAACAGACCTTTTCACCATACTGGGAGGAACTCCAGATTCCAATGGAGTTTGGACACCAACATTGGATAGTGGAACTGGAGTATTTGACCCTATGATAGATCCTGCAGGAACTTACACCTATACCATCTCGACACCTGGATGTCCGACCGCTCAAAGTGAAGTCGTCGTCACCATCAACAACGCTGCAAATGCAGGAAGCAACGGCAACTTGGACATTTGTTCTACAGATGGTGTCATCGACCTGTATACCATATTGGGAGGGACTCCAGATCCAGGAGGAACATGGACACCGACATTGAATGGTGGTACAGGACTCTTTGACCCCACTGTGGATGGCTCGGGAACTTACACCTATACGATCGATGGGGTGGCTCCATGTACAAATGCAAGCGCAACTGTTGATGTCATTGTGATAAATGCTCCTGATGCTGGGCTTGACGGCGACAATACAATATGTAGCACAGGCAATGCCATAGATCTTTTCGATAGTCTTGGAGGCACTCCAGATCCGGGAGGAACATGGTCTCCTCCTCTATCCAGTGGAACAGGTATTTTTGATCCCTCTACAGATTCCGAAGGCACATATACCTATACCATTGCTGGCACAACACCCTGTGTAGATGCAACAGCAGAAGTAAGCATTACAATCATAACCGCTCCAAATGCAGGAGCAGATGGTGTTTTGACCATATGCTCAAACGACACATCCATAGATTTGTTTTCTCAACTGGGAGGCAATCCAGACACAGGAGGCGTATGGTCGCCAGCCTTATCCAGTGGAACAGGTATTTTTGACCCATCAACGGATTCCGAAGGAACTTACGTATACACCATAGACATCGCTGGTTGTACCATAGCAAGTTCCGAAGTTACCGTAAGTATAAACACGACGCCAAATGCTGGAACCGACAATGCCTTGAACATGTGTTCCAATGACACAGCATTGGATTTGTTCACTCAATTGGGAGGAGCACCAGACATGGGAGGAACTTGGTCTCCTGCACTTTCCAGCGGAACAGGTGTTTTCGATCCTTCCATCGATTCCGAAGGCACATATACCTATACCATTGCAGGTATGACACCTTGTGCAGATGCAACAGCTGCAATCGCAATTTCAATTGCAGCGGCACCAAATGCAGGGCTAGATGGCACTTTGACCATCTGTTCGACTGGAACAACCTCGGATTTGTTCTCACATCTAGGAGGAACCCCAGACATGGGAGGAACTTGGTCTCCTGCACTTTCCAGCGGCACGGGTCTTTTTGACCCTTCCATCGATTCCGAAGGAACATACACCTATACTCTTATTGGAGCTACACCTTGTGCAAATGACACCTCCGAAGTCTCAGTTACAATAACAGGTTCTCCAAATGCAGGGACAGATGGCTCTTTGGTTATTTGTTCAAACGACACATCTACGGATCTGTTTGCTCAATTGGGAGGTAATCCCGATACAGGAGGAACTTGGTCTCCTGCTCTTTCCAGTGGAACGGGAATCTTTGACCCATCGACAGATTCCGAAGGCACGTATACCTATACCATTGATGTATTTGGTTGTACACCTACAACTTCTGAAGTCATGGTAAGCATCAATGAAATACCAAATGCAGGAACCAATGGCTCATTGACCATTTGCTCTACTGGAACGACTACGGATTTGTTCTCACAACTAGGAGACAACCCAGACACAGGTGGATCTTGGTCACCAGCACTTTCCAGCGGAACGGGTCTTTTTAATCCTTCCATCGATTCCGAAGGAACTTATACCTATACGGTTATTGGAGCTACACCATGTGCGAATGCGACATCCGAAGTCATAGTGACAGTAACTCCTTCTCCAAATGCAGGAACAGATGGCTCTTTGGTTATTTGTTCAAATGACACATCTACGGATCTGTTTGCTCAATTGGGAGGCAACCCCGATACAGGAGGAACTTGGTCTCCTGCACTTTCCAGTGGAACGGGGGTCTTTGACCCATCGACAGATTCCGAGGGTACATATAGCTATAACCTCAATGCTGCAGGTTGCAATCCAGAAACAGCAACCGTGACCGTTACCGTCATTTCCAATCCCATTTTCAATCAGCCAAATATGATGACTGCTTGCGATGATGCCAGTGCAGATCAAATAGAACCCTTTGATCTTAATGATCAATCTACGACCATCATTGGTGGACAAATTGGAATCGACATTAGTTTCCACATTAGTTTGGCAGATGCCATTTCCAATTCAAATCCATTGACTTCACCTTATTCTAACATATCCAATCCCCAAACGATCTACGTCAGATTGGAAAATGCCACCAATTGCACAACTACAGGAACATTTGAAATAAGTGTAAATCCGAGTCCAAATGCAATAACTCCTACAGACTTTGAAATTTGTGATGATATGACTGCGGATGGTATCAGTTCTTTCGACCTAAGTATCAAAAACAATGAAATATCAGGCAACAATCCAAGTTACCTGTTGACTTATCATGAAACTTTAATCGACGCCCAAAATGACAGTAATCCTCTCCCCATACCATACACCAACACCACTCCATATACACAACAGATATTTGTACGCGTAGAAGATGCGAACACAGGTTGTCACACTACGGTTACTTTGAATTTGGTCGTTGAACAAGGTCCTTCTGCAATTTCGCCCACTCCATTGGAGTACTGCGATCCAGACAGCGATGGTTTTGGCGTATTCACCTTGACGGACGCCGAGCAAGAAATCTCCAATGGAGCGGATTTGATAATCTCCTACCACGAGACGATGGCGGATGCCGAGAACAACGTGAATGCGCTCACGAGTCCCTATAGCAACATCGTCGCCAATGAACAAATCATATACATACGCATAGAAAATCCCACGACAACGTCCAGTTGCGTCAGTTTTTTAGAACTCGAATTGATCGTGAACCCGACGCCCCAGATCACGGATCCGACGCCATTGGAAGTCTG
>JAHDHI010000089.1 GCA_020631395.1 Bizionia sp. | reverse complement strand
GAATTTCATTCTTTTGTTTAAAACTATGGATTTCCAATCCATAGTGGTTTATTTCTATATTCCACTTGTCTTCGAGCTGAAACAATTTGCAAAAGAATACGTTAACCATGATAGAAGCCCTTTAACAATGAATTCGAAAATATACCCCATAATCGCAATATTGATTTTTTTATCCTCATGTAAAGACAAATCTACAAGTTTGGAGACCGAGAAGTTAATGGGAGTTTGGTCTAGCGTATTGTTTCAAACAGAAGCAAAATACGATTCAATGGTTTTAAAACCTGCAAAGTCACCAATAAAGGCAACGCTTTATAAAAATGGAAAAGAAACAGTTTTTAAATTGACAAAAAATGGTGATGGCTTATCTTTCAAAGGAGAATCAGGATTGAGGTTTGATGCCACTTTACCCAACAACGCAAAGTCGGTGTATGGTTTGATAACCGATGATCTTTGGGTTCAAAATCTGCAGTTTAAAGAATTTGAAAACAGCTGGGTAGCCAAAGTGGTAAAGCCAGAAATCATAGATACGGACTATGAAGTGTTTCTTGAGTTCTACGAAGACAGCTTGAATATGGTAAAGGCCAAGATTCAAAGTAACAAGGAAAATAGGGAGCTGCATTTCAAGATCGATTCGGTTAAGGTTGATGGTAACGACATTGATTTTAAAATTACGAATGACCGCTTTGGAATTTCAGCAGAATACGATCCAAAAAATAAGAACCTTTTTTTATACTACGGCAATATGTCAGGAAAGAGAAAAGTGAGTCTAACCAAGATGAATCCATCAAGATTGAAAGGCTACAAACCAATGGTAGACGAGAATTACACCTATGAAATTCCCGAACCCATAGATGCGTCGATTCCAGTGGCCTCTTTGAATGACGTTGGAATCAATAGGTCCATGTTGGATTTTATCCCCAAGATGAATAGTGGGGAATATGATCATATCCATGGCATCATAATAACGAAGAACAAGAAACTCGTCTTCGAGGAATATTTTCATGGATATAATAGAGAATACCTACACGACATCAAGTCTTCCTTCAAATCAATATCCTCCCTGTGGCTTGGCAAGATGATGATGAAAGATGAAAGCATCAACGTCAATAATCCGATTGTGCAATATTATCCCGAATATGACATTTTGGATGAAGACAAGAAAAAGATCACCGTCCATCATGCTTTGACGATGAGTACGGGGTTGCAACAAGAAGATGAAGATGAAATGCAATGGGGCAATGAAGATTGGGTTGGTTACGAATTGAACCTTCCAATTGCACACAAGCCTGGAGAAAAATACCAATACTCGTCTGGAGGAATGAATCTATTGACCGGAGTAATCCAAAGTGGCACGGATAACTATTTGCCACAGTTTCTCTATGAGGAAATTTTGGGACCAATGAATATTAATAGGTTTCAAATGAGAGTATCCCCGGTGGGACGAGCTTACTTGCCAGGAGATTTCTACCTAAGACCAATCGATTTCACGAAATTCGGGCTATTGTTGTTAAATGAAGGATCATGGAACAATCGACAAATCATAGAATCCGAATGGATTGATGTCTCCACACGACCACACATGAAGGGAAGTTGGCCCATAGATTCAGATTATGGGTATTTGTGGAGACTCTTGGAAAGGAAAGTAGGGGGTAAAATGATGAAAACGATTGAGGCTTGGGGAAATGGAGGACAGTTTCTCATTGTCATTCCAGAAATAGAAATGACAATTACATTTACAGGAGGGAATTACAATCTATTCCCAGAAATGGAAGACAAGCCCATGAAAATATTGAATGAATATATTTTGCCGGCAGTAGAGTTGTAAACCATGGGTGTTTACAGTTCTTAGACATTTCATTAAATTTGATTATGATGGAAAAAATCAATTGGACATATTCTGCAACAAGTAATATACAACAGGAATACCAATAATTTAAAATAATGAAACATTCATGACTAAAAAGTTAGATACACAGCGGAATGATTATAAGAATGTTACGATGACCGATAAAAAACAATAAATATAAATAGATGAAAAAAATACTGGTATTGTTAATCATTGGTTTCTTGTCAATAGCAAGTTATGCCCAAGAGGATGGTCTTTCAGACCCAGAAGCCTATTTTTCGGCCATGATAGTAAGCGACATCGAAAAATCGATAACTTGGTACGTAGATGTCATCGGTTTTGAAGTATTGAACAAAAAGGAATTTCCAGACGCAGGTTTCAAACAAGCAAATTTGAAACGAGGCAATGTCTTGGTGGAACTGATTGAAATGGATAAAGCCGTGTCTGTTGAGAAGGCCATCCCAAATTACAATGGCAAGACACGTATAAGGGGGCTTTTCAAAATAGGTTTTCTAATATCCGATTTCGATGAATGGATCGATCATTTAACAGCAAAGAAGGCACAGTTTCATGGAAGCGTGGTGACCAATGCCGAATCAGGAAAAAGAATGGTCATCTTTAAAGACCCAGATGGCAATAGAATTCAATTTTTCGAAAAGGGATGAAGCTGTAAAAAAGACAATGTCAATGATGAATTCGATTGTCAGCAAATCAAGGAACACATGTCATTGTGTGTTATCCCGCAGTATTCCTTATACCAATTCCAGTAATTTCAAACTAGAATTGGTATTGATTTTAGACTTGCTGGCACTTCATCCGTAACGCGTGCAAGGTTGAAAATGCTAATTCTGCCAATTGGATACTGCTTTTACGGCCTCATCCGTATAATCGGTAAATATGCCATCCACACCAGCATCAAAGAATAGATGATATTCATGTTCGTAGTCTCCATCGCTCCATTGCGTATTTTCGTTACGGAACGTGTATGGATGTACCAATAAGTCATTTTGATGGGCTAGATTTACAAAATTGGTTGGTGGCAACAATGTCTTTTCTCCAAAACCTTCCGTTTTATAAGAAATGATGAAAGGCTTCCAAGGGCCGATGCCGTCTGCATATTCAGCAACGAAATTCATACCTTCTTCAGAGGTAAAGAACTCGTAGGTTCTGAGATCTCCATTTACGTGAAAGTCATAAGGAGCGCCATAAGAGATGAAATCACCATCCGGTACATTGAAATTCAAAGAACCATCTTCGTTTATGTCGTATGTGGAAATCAATTGTACCAATCTAACCGATGACTTTTCATTGATGTATTGTAAGGGTTCCACTTCGAAGCACTGTACGAATACAGGAGCGTGTTCATCATTGAACTTGGTGTTTTCCAAAACGGAAAGCAATTCGTCTTCCATCTTGAAATTCAGTAGGGCATTGTGAAAATGAGGGTGTTTGATTTCAGGGTAGATGCCAATTACCCTACCTGACTCCAAGGTTTGTTCCTTTGCCAAGGCTATGACTTCTTCAAATGTAGGGATGTCATACAAATCGTCAAAGGCTTTCGATCTTCCGTCGTAAGCCTGTCTTGCTTTCAAAGTTTTTATTTGTGACAATGTGAAGTCGCTGGCAAACCAATCTGTTATTGTTTTTCCGTCTAATTCCTTGGTCGTTCTCAAGTATTCGAATTCGGGCAAATCCGAGACATTTGTGGTTCCAGAAAGAAAAGGCTCGTGTCTTACGACTAGATGACCATCTTTTGTCATAACCAAATCCGGTTCAATGAAGTCTGCTCCTAATTCCACAGCCTTTGCATAACCTTCCAAGGTATGTTCTGGAAGAATGGATTGGGCGCCGCGATGTGCTATGATCAAAGGTTTTTTTTGTTGATTCGATCCGTCATTGTGATCATTGGATAAATCACATGAAGAAATTGCAAGCGTACTCAAGAATAGCAGTGCAAAGAAATTTAAGGTTTTCATTTTGCCAGTTTTTATGTTTTCTACAAGAAACAAAGTAAAGGTTAGCCCAATGTGAAGCAGATGTTATGCTAATGAAAAATATGAATGGACCTGGTCTAGGTTTTGATTTTTGGTGCTTACTGCTTTTCTTTTGGTGAAATTAAATGCGACCTCAATTGCTTGAATGGTAACAGTTGCATATGATTGTTGAACAGTATGACATTTTTACGTCTTTTTTTTTCCTCAATGCGTCACGACTCTCTTTTTGTTTAAGTCTAAATTTGATAAACTTATTTAGACTAAATAAAAATAATATGTTTTTAGACACTGAAAAGAATTTAATAACCAAGCTCGAAACTGACCAATTCTTTAGCTTCGACTCCAGATACGACTATAAGGAATACATCCAAAAGGCTACAAATTACGTGGCAGATTTTTTAGGGAATTCCAAATTTTATAGTGGAGAATCACCAATTGAATTGAGAGCGAAGACGGCTTTGCTTTCCATGGACTCGGATAAGGCATTGTCCATAGATGAAGCACTGGATGAGATAAAAGAACTTTATCTGGATCATGCCATTGGGTTTCATAATCCCAATTACGTGGCTCATTTGAATTGTCCAGTGTTGTTACCTGCCATTGTAGGAGATCTTATGGCATCTTCGGTGAATACTGCTATCGAAACTTGGGATCAGAGTACTTCTGCTACCTTGATAGAGCAAAAGATGATAGAATGGATATGTATGGAAATAGGGTTACCCTCAACTTCGGACGGAGTTTTTACCTCAGGAGGAACACAATCAAATTTTATGGCTCTGCTAATGGCTAGGGATAACTACGCGTTTAAACACTACGGTCTTAACTTAAAGGAAAATGGTTGGTCAGACGTCGTTTCAAAATTTCGATTTTTTTGCTCGGAGAAAGCACATTTCAGCATCAAGAAGAATGCTGCACTCTTGGGGATGGGGTACGATGCAGTAATACCAGTGACTACTGATGATCGTATGAAAATGGATCCCAATGCCTTGGTTTTGGCCATGGAAAGAGAAAAGCAATCCGGAAACATTCCCATTGCTATAATTGCCACTGCTGGTACTACGGATTTCGGGAGTTTTGATCCTCTAGGAACCATTGCCAAAATTGCTTCGGAATATGATATTTGGTTTCACATCGATGGAGCATATGGTGGTTGTTATGTGTTGACAGATACGCATAAGGAGCAATTAAAGGGAATGGAAAGCGCCAATTCGGTTACCATAGATTTTCATAAGACACTTTTTCAACCTGTGTGTTCTAGCGTGTTTTTGGTTGGTAATCCAGACCATTTCAAATACGTGTCCCATTATGCAGATTATCTCAATCCCATGGAGCATAGAGATGAAGAATGCCCAAACCTAATCGAAAAATCCATTCAAACCACTCGCCGATTCGATGCACTGAAACTTTGGTTCACCTTGAAGATGACAGGAACAAAGAAGATAGGAGCTTTTTTGGAAAAGGTTCATTATTTGGCATTGGATCTATACCATGCCATCAAGGACGATCCTTGTTTCGAAATGGTACACAAGCCGGAGTTGAGCACTCTGGTGTTCAGGTACAAGGCACTAGATATAAATGAAGAACGAATTCACGATACCATCAACTTGTACATAAAGAACAAGCTCTTCAAGTCCGGTCAGGCATCCATAGCTAGCACCAAGTTGAACGGAAAGACGTATTTGAAATTTACGCTTTTAAATCCCAAAAGCACGATAGTAGACCTATTGAAAATCATACAAATGATCAAAAATACAGGAAGTAACTACAAAAACAACAATTAGAAAATCATGAAACATTCATAGCTAAAGAATAAGATACACAGCAGAGTAATCATATGAATGTTACAGATGACCGATAAAAACAGTAAATATAAACAGATGGAAGAAAATAAAGAAAGCATAGTCGATTTCGTGGCTATTGGAGTAGGACCGATGAACCTTGGTTTGGCTTGTCTGACAGAGCCAATATTGGATATTGAAGGCGTGTTTTTGGATAAGAAGGAGAAATTCGATTGGCATTCTGGAATGTTGCTTCAGGATACCACATTGCAAATTCCGTTCATGGCAGATTTGGTGACCTTAGCAGACCCGACGAGTCCATTCAGCTTTCTGAATTACATAAAGGAGCAAGGTCGGATATATTCCTTTTACATCAGAGAAAACTTTTTGTTGTTAAGAAATGAATACAACCAATATTGCCAATGGGCAGTGAAGAAACTAAAAAACGTCAAATTCCAAACGGAGGTAGTGGACATAACATATGATGGGTTGGAAGACATTTATGAAGTGGTTTCTAAAAATACCGTTACCAAAGAACATAAGATTTATAAAACGAGGAAGTTGGTTTTGGGTACAGGAACAAAACCTCATATACCAGAATGCTGCAAAGGACTTGAGCAAAAGCCAATACATTCCTCCTCGTACCTTGAACACAAATCAGATCTGCAATCCAAAAAAGTGATTACGATTTTGGGCAGTGGACAAAGTGCCGCCGAGATTTTCCATGACCTGCTGCAAGATGTCGATGAGAAAGGGTACGAATTGAATTGGATTACCCGCTCGCCAAGATTCTTTCCTTTGGAATATTCGAAACTCACCTTGGAAATGACATCGCCGGAGTATGTGGATTATTTTTATGATTTGTCCATGTCGAAGAAAGACGATCTGATGAAAAATCAAAAACATCTTTACAAGGGAATCAATCAAGATTTGATTGCCGACATCTACGATTTGATCTATGCAAAAAGACTCCTAAGTGACGTGAAATTGAACCTTAGAACCAATTCGACATTGAAGAACATAGCATATGACGAAGGGTTGAATGGTTTTTACCTGGAGATTCATCAACATGAACAAGACAAGTATTACAGCCATAGGACAGAAGGATTGGTATTGGCTTCCGGATATGAATATGAACAACCTAGTTTCCTGAATGGAATAAGAGATCACATTCGTTGGGACGAACAAGGCAGGTACAATGTACATCGCAATTATGCCATCGATCATGAGGGAGAAGGCATCTTTGTACAAAATGCAGAGTTGCACACACATGGATTTGTGACTCCAGATCTCGGAATGAGTAGCTATCGCAATTCTTACATCATCAAAGAATTGACGGGTAGAGAATATTACCCCATCGAAAGGCGGATTGCCTTTCAAGAATTCGAGGTAAGCAAGGAAGAAGAAATCATCGTCAAGGAGTCTGTGATATGAAAAAGTTATTGATAGCAATGACATTGGTTGCCGTAATAAGCGATTGTCTGTTGCACCCTTTCTATCCTCAGTTCTTCGAGGCACGCTTTGGAGTTGTCGATCCCAAAAGGGTTGGCTATTATTTTGCGGCCATATGCTTTATGGTAATGATTGCTTTCCCCTTTTGGGCGTTCGTATCCAAGAAAGTGGCAGAATTGAACATTTTGGTATACACCCAATGCATTGCAGGATTGCTTGCATTGTATTGTTACTGGACGACATCTTATGTCGAATTCTTAATAGTATCTCTAGGGATGGTCTTGTTCAAAGGAAGTTATTTGTTGGTTTACCCATACATTCTCAAGATCATTGACAAAAAGGAGCATGCCAGTACAATAGGTGTGTTGTCAGTTATTGTTCATCTGGGAGGAATCCTAGGAGCCGTAATAGGAGGGTTGACGGTGGACTTGGTCAATGCGAGTTATATTTTTTTGATAATGTCCCTTGGTGATTTCATTCAAATGGGGGTGAGTATGTATATCCTGAAGAGCAAGGCATATGATACTTCAAGAATCATTAAGGAGAATACGAATGCTATTTCAGGTGCAAAGAAGATTCCAAAGACTTTCATAGTCAAAATAGGTTTGGTCACCATGATCTTGTATTTCAGTGACTTTTTGATTCGTCCATTCTTTGCTGCTTATTGGGAGAGCATTTCCGTATACGACTCCAAATTCATTTCAGGAACAATGTATGCCATCCCTGGTTTTGTGGCTTTGATGGCATTGTGGATGAATACAAGACGAAAAACAGAAAAGAACAACTATGGGGGAATTGTCATTGCCTTGTTGCTAGGTATAGCCGGATTGATGTTGCAAGGGATTCCTTACGACATGATGGTCATAGTAGGAAGAGTCGTCTATGGATGGGCAGTTTTTCAAGGTGTCGTTAGGTTTGACGTCTTGCTCTTTCAATTGAGTACTCCAGAATCTTACGCCGTCGATTATAGCAAAGTACATTTCTTTCAAAACCTAGGCGTGTTGCTATCCTCGTTTTCCGTAGGATTGTTGGTAGATGGCAAAGGACTGCAAATACCCTTTCTGGTAGCATTGATGGGCTTTATAATCACTTTGATTGTTTATTACTTCATTTTTAAGACAGAGATGAGAGTACCTACGAAAAAATTGGCGAACACTTAAATTCCAAAGGAATGGAGACAAATGAAAAGAATTGTTTGGGCGTGGAGGAGTATTTGTTTTCCAACACTTTCAAGGAGTTGGGGGATATAAAGATACGACCCTTCAGAATAACACAAGACAGTGAGTTGCTGTGCGAATGGGTAAATATGGATTATGCTGTTTTTTGGGGTATGCAAGGAACAAATCTAAAACAAGTAAGGCAAGAATATGCAAAGCTAATGAAACCTAATCATTACGACATCTTTACTGGGGTTTACGACAATCAACCGGCTTTTGTGATGGAGCGTTACGACCCACGGCAAGATGCCATTGGAGAATTGTATCCCAGCAAAGAGGGAGATTGTGGCATTCACATCATAGTGGCTCCACCAAGTCTTAGAATCCCGAATTTCACTTGGTACCTATTTAGGAGCATTGTGAATTTCATATTTGAAGACACCACAATCAAAAGAATCATGGTAGAACCGGACATTCGAAACAAAAAGATGTTTGCACTATGCCAAAGAATCGGATTTCAATTGGATAAAATAGTGGAATTGCCACATAAGACGGCACAATTGGCCTTTTTGTCCAGAGAACGACATCAACAACTCAAAAAAATATCACGAATCAACAAAAGAAGCGCAATGAATACATTGGACAATACCGTATCCCCACAACAATCCGTTAGCCATTTGCAACCAAAAACATGGAATAGGGCAAATGTTTCACTCATAAGGAAATCCATTTGCGAATTCAGTCACGAACTGCTTTTACGACCAGAAATATTGAAGTCGTTGGACAATGGATGGAACTATTATGAAGTGAAGGCAGACAACGATGACATCACATACCAATTCAAGGCAAAACCCTTGGTCTTGAATCATCTTTGGGTGAAAACAAATTCAATTAAAAAATATGAAGAAAAAGAATCGAAGCCCTTGGATGCCGTTTTGTTCATCAAAGAATTTAGGGAGCAGCTAGGAATAAGTGATGCACAAATGCCAATATATCTCGAAGAAATCATAAGTACGCTTTATGGAGGGGCCTTCAAGCTCCAAAAGGAAAATCCAACGGCAGCAGAATTGGTCGATGCAGATTTTCAGACCATTGAGCAAGCCATGATGGAGGGGCACCCTGGCTTTGTGGCCAACAACGGTCGTATCGGATTCGATAGCAGTGACTATAGGGCCTACGCGCCAGAGGCTGGAAATTCCTTTTCGATACTATGGCTGGCTGGGCACAAAAGTAGAACGGTCTATGCAGCGATAGAAGCGCTACCATATTCAACGTTATTGGAACAAGAATTGGATAAGGATGCGATTGCTTCCTTCAATTCGATCATAGAAGGCAAAGGGTATGAACCAGATGATTATTTTTTCATCCCCATGCATCCGTGGCAATGGTTCAACAAGTTGGCAAATGTTTTTTCTCCAGAAATAGCCACTGGAAATTTGATTTGCTTGGGTTATGGTACAGATCAATATTTGGCGCAACAGTCCGTAAGAACGTTGTTCAACGTTTCCAATCCCGACAAGTTTTACACAAAGACTGCATTGTCCATTTTAAATATGGGCTTTATGAGAGGATTGCCCTTGTATTATTTGGGAACAGCACCAAAAATGGCCATTTGGTTGGAAAAGCTTTTGTATGGCGATCCTTACATCAAGGAAACAGGATTTGGAATGTTGGGGGAGATTGCCTCTGTAAGTTATGTCAATCCCTATTTCGATGAATTTGGAGTACATAACGACTATAACAAGATGTTGGCTTCTTTATGGAGGGAAAGCCCAATGTCTGCCATAGATGCTGGACAAGTACCAATGACGATGGCAGCATTCCTACATGTGGATCACCTTGGTGAAGCCCTGTTGCCAAAGATTATAGAGAGATCTGGATTGACCATCGAGAATTGGTTGCGAAGGTACTTGAAAGCATATCTTGGTCCATTGTTGCATTGCTTCTATCATTTCGACCTGGTCTTCATGCCACATGGGGAGAACATCATCATGGTATTGGAAGATCATGTGCCTACAAAGGTATTGTTGAAGGACATAACGGAAGAGGCCTGCATTCTCAACCCTGATGTAAAGCTGCCGGAACATTTAAAGCGGATGTATGCACCAGTACCGGAGGACGTGAAGTTGTTGTCCATATTCACCGACATATTCGATGGGTTCTTTAGATTCATGTCTCACATATTGGAAGAGCATGCCACTTTCCACGAAGAGGAATTCTGGAAAATCGTAGCAGAAAACATAAGCGAATATCAAAATGGACATCCTGAGAATAAAGCAAAATACAAGCAGTATGACCTATTTGCGACGGATTTCCATTTGTCTTGTTTGAATAGGTTACAACTAAACAACCACAAGCAAATGATCGATTTGGATGATCCTGTGGCGTTGCTTCAGTTTGCTGGGAGACTGCAGAACCCGATAGCCATCCATCGAAAAGATGTCACTGAAACTGCTTTTGAATCTTGAAGATGCTCATGAACGAAAACAACAAAACGACGAACATTGTCTTTTCACGGCCAATCAAGGACTTTGGCACCATTCACTTGCGTCATTTCCGTATGGAAGAAGACATGAGCACGGTATATGATTGGATAACGAAGCCCTATGCGCTCTATTGGGGAATGATGGACAAATCGATTGAAGAGGTGAAGTATGAATACACGGAACTTCTTTCAAGACGAGATTATGAAGTCTTTGTCGGTATGTATGAAGACAAACCGATTTTCCTAATGGAAAAGTACAAAGCCCAGACAGATCGCATTTCCGAATATTTTGAAGCAAGGGACACGGATTATGGAATGCATGTCCTGGTGGCTCCTTTGAAGAAAAGAATACAAGGTTTTACATGGCATGTGTTTATCACCATATTGGAATACTTCTTCGCTTTGGAAGATGTCAATAGGATAGTTGTTGAGCCCGATGTCAGAAACAAGAAAATCCATGAACTCAATAAGAAAGCAGGGTTTGTATATCAAAAAGAAATTGAACTGCCTGAGAAAAAGGCAATGTTGGCCTTTTGTGAAAGAAAGGATTACGAAATACGAAAAAACTTGTAAATACCAATGATCAAATCAAAAAAGGACTTTCTCTTCAAGGGAATATGGGAAAAAGTGAACAGAGCCTTGATAAGAAAGGCGATTAGTGAATTTTCCCATGAGTTGATTCTTGCTCCAATGAAAAAAGAAGATGGAAACAAGGACAATGTCTACCATTTAGCTTCAGACATGCCAAATGTCATTTATGAGTTTACTGCCAAAAGGCAAGCTTTGGACCATTGGCACATTGATGAAGAGAGCATCGTAAAGAAAAATGGAGGCAACATTGAAGAAATGGATGCATTGAAGTTCATTGTGGAGTTTAGACATAGCCTCGGAATTCCAGAGCGTTTGATTCCGACATATTTGGAAGAAATTTCCAGTACCTTGTCCAGTGCAGCCTATAAATGTTCCAACCAGCAATTCTCTGCCAAGGAACTGGTAAAGGAATCCTTTCAAAACATCGAGCATGCCATGGTGGAAGGACATCCTAGTTTCGTAGCCAACAATGGTCGGATAGGTTTCAATGGAGAGGATTATGCCAAATATGCACCAGAAACAAATCGACCTTTCAGTATGTCATGGTTGGCAGGACATAAGGACAAAGCTACTTTTACGGGGATCTCGAAGTATGGTTACAAATCACTTTTGACCGAGGAACTGGGAAAGGAGACAATGGAAAGATTCCATTTGAAGTTGGAGACGTTGGGAGTCGATCCTGAATCTTATGTGTTCATACCTGTACACCCTTGGCAATGGAACAACAAGATCATTCAAGTTTTCGCTTCGGACATAGCAACTCATAAGTTGATTTTTCTTGGAGAGGGAGACGATCGTTATTCGGCGCAACAATCCATACGCACCCTATTCAATGCAAGTGATCCATCTAAGATGTACGTTAAAACGGCATTGTCCATATTGAACATGGGATTCATGAGAGGACTATCACCTTACTACATGCAAAGTACGCCACATATAACTTCTTGGATTACAGCGTTGCTTTCCGAAGATGACTATTTGAGGCAAAAAGGGTTTTCCATGTTGGGGGAGGTCGCGACCGTGGGCTTTGAGAATACTTATTATGAGATTCTAGGAAAAACGAATGCATACAACAAAATGCTTTCTGCGCTATGGCGTGAAAGTCCCTTTGCAAGGATCAAGGAAGGACAACAGTTGATGACGATGGCAGCCTTTTTGCATGTGGATGGGGAAGGTGCTTCCATGTTGGTGGAACTCATAAAGGAATCTCCTCACAATGTCGAAGCTTGGTTACGTCAATACCTACAGGCCTATTTGAGTCCAATATTGCATTGTTTCTACAATTACGGATTGGTATTCATGCCCCATGGCGAAAATATAATCATGGTGATGGAAAATCAGACACCTGTTGGCATTTTCATGAAAGACATCACGGAAGAAGTGATCGTCTTCAATTCGGAATTGGACTTGCCGGAGCATGCAAGGCGCCTGTACGTGGAAACCTCCGATGAGATGAAGGTCTTGAGCATCTTCACGGATGTGTTCGATGGCATCTTCAGATACATGTCTTCCATTTTGGAAAACCATGATGTATGTTCCGAGGCCTCTTTTTGGAAGGAAGTAGCAGAATGCATTCATTCCTACCAATCAAATCATCCCGAATTGGAATCCAAATTCGAAACGTATGACTTGTTTGTATCGGAATTTGATAGATGTTGCCTAAACAGGTTGCAACTTAAAAACACCAAGCAAATGTTGAATCTAGGAAACCCGATGGAGAGTCTCATCTTGGAAGGCATGCTGCAAAATCCCATTGCCGAATATGGAAGAAGCAAAGGCAAAAATGGAAAACAGGGAAAGGGGAAACAACAAGTCGCGTCTAGCACCACATGATCAATAAAAAGGTTTAAAATAGAAGCAGATGAAACATTCAACTAAAAAATCAGATACACAGAGCAATGATTATATGAATGTTACAGATGATCGATGAAATACAATAATTATAAATAGATGAAAACAGATAGAATTTTAGCAATGGACTTTGCCAGGGGAGTAAGCGTGCTCATGGTTGTGATGGTTCATACATTGTGGATTTACGGAGATTTGCACACCCAAACGGAAACTTGGTTGGGAGAGGTGATTCATTTCATAGGCAAAGGGACACCTATGTTTTTGATAGCTATGGGAATATCGTTTACGATGTCTCGAAATCAAAGCGTCATGCTTTCAATGAAAAGAGCAGTCTACATTTTGGCAATGGGGTATCTAATGAATTTTTTGAAGTTCGTGCTACCTACGCTTTTGGGAGTGATGCCAGACAATTTCATAGCAGCATATGGTTGGACGGCACCAGCGAGCATGGACAACATGATCTATATGTTGGGCACGGGAGACATCTTGCAATTGGCAGGTATCTCATTGTTGTTCATGGGAATTGTGAACCGATTTTCCAAAAACAAATATGTGCCATTGATCATAGCATTGGTCATTGTCGTTTTAACCAAAGAAGTCAATGGATTTAGAATGGATGTGATAGGCGTGGATTATGTGTTGGATCTTCTTTGGGGGAGCGAGTGGAATGTCTATTTTGCGGTATTTCCGTGGTTTTCATTTATTCTCATAGGTATGTTTTTTGGTATGTGGTACAAGCAGAAAAGAAATGGTACCCAATACATGTTCAAAAGGATGTGTCTTGTCGGGATGGGGTTGATGTTGTTGGGAGGCGGACTATGCTTTTATGATTACGACTATCATTTCAATGACTATTTTCACTTGGGGCCAGGTGGAACATTGTATCTGGCGGGGTTCAATTTGGCTTTGTTGTGGTTTGCCAACATGTTGACAAGCAAGTGCAAGAACAACAAGGTCTTCGAGTTCTTCTATTATTGTAGCAAACGGGTAACCAAGATCTATGTGATACAATGGGTGATCATTTGTTGGGGAATGGGACTTTTGGGATATCAGCAATTTGGGGTAACCACGGTTTTGTCTTTAATTCCAGTTTCTCTCATTTTGACCTTGGGAACACAAAGATTGATTTTTGACAAATCACCATATTCGAAAAGGAAGCGAACCAAAAGCATCGAGGAAAAACCATTGCATTTCAAAAAAGCTTAGTACAATGAGACAATTCAATGGCATTGCCATCACTTACTTCAGAGAGCAGGAATTGCTCTTATGGAAGATAAAGAATAAAGGAATGCCCAATTTTAGCATGTCCATCCTTAGGGAATTCAAGGCGTTTTCACTTTGGGTTAGGGAGTATTTTTCTCACCCCGACCGACCTTTGAAATTTATCGTATCTGCCTCGGAACACACGGAGGTTTACAATATGGGAGGAGACCTGTCTTTTTTCAAGAACAACATAAAAGGCAATGACAAAGAAAAGTTGAGGATCTATGCACATCTTTGCATCGATGCCATATACGATATGTACACCTCGTTTGGGATGCCTGCAATCAGCATTGCATTGTTGGAAGGAAACGCATATGGAGGAGGATTTGAATGTGCATTGGCCCATGATTACATCATAGCCGAGGAAAATGTACAGTTTTGCTTGCCAGAAAGGAAATTCAACCTATTTCCAGGAATGGGAGCGTATAGCTTGTTGAGTAGGAAGTTGGATCCAATGGATGCAAATATGATTACACGAGGAGGAAAAATTTACAAAACCAATTTCTTCGAATCGCTTGGATTGGTGGAAAAGGTCGTTGGGAGAGGAACGGCAATGACAGGCTTGGGGACGTTTGTTGAAAAAATGAATGAGGCATTCAATTTTGAATACCATCACATTAAATGCAAGAAGATGATAAACCCCTTGACAAAGAAAGAACTCATGGCCATAACGGACGTTTGGGTGGATGCTTGTATGAAAGTTGATGCATTCGACCTCCGAAAGATGGAAATTCTGGCAAATGCACAAGCTAGAAAGATGAAGTTGGAGGTTTAGTTTAAAAGAAAGTTGTCGATGCTTTCTTTTAATGAGTTGGCATACTTACCCCTTTTCATAAGTACTGTCAAGCATCGTTTCAATGCTAGCAAGCATTAAAGTGCCATTTCCAAGTGTAAAAAGAACCATTGTCACTCCTGTCCAAACCCATTGCAAGGCTTGTCGAAGTCCTTTTTGCCCTTGAGGAAGTAATTAAAAGCCACTTCAAGTGGGGTAGCAGGGGTGCTATTAGGGGTAAGAACCCTTAATTTAGGGCTTCAAGCCGTCAATTTAATGCTTCGAAGTACTTCGCCGAGGGGACTTACCCCTTAATTTAGGGCTAACAACCATCAATTTGATGCTTCGAAGTACTTCGCCGAGGGGTAAGGCCTTTGTAGATGAGTACTCAATATATGAGAATGAAGTGCAAACCTCTTGAAGACGATGGATTAAAATATGTTTTTTCTGATTGCTGGCTTGTGCAGCAAGTTACCATTGTTATCCAACGTTTTTAACACTTCGCCCACGATGTTTCGTGTTGTTATCTTGTTATGGTACTTCACTTTAAAAGGGGATGTTTTACAGCCAAGAACCAAAAACACGTAGTTCTACGTATTTTTAATTGGTAAAAGATTCATTATTTTGGCAGTAACCATAAAAACAACTTTGTTTTATGGTTTTCAGTAAACATATCTTCCCTACATTACATACGTTTGCTCATAGAATTTAACACGATTAAACCCTAGTTGCACATATTAAAGAAAATAAGTGCAATGTGCTTATATTATAGTTAGCTACCATTTGAAAAAAACATTTGAACTAAATGAAAATATTTGATATTACAATTAAAAATTTGATTATCCGTTATTTATCATAATCCTGTAATTCCAGCAATAACAAGCCTGTC
>JAHDHI010000088.1 GCA_020631395.1 Bizionia sp. | reverse complement strand
AGCCGAACACAGACCAGAAGAAGACCTTCAAGGCGCATTTTGCTCTTAAGAGGTAGCGGTAAAAATGAAAACGTACCATTGATGAAAAAAACCTGAACAGACTTGTTCAGGTTTTTTCATATAAAAGATTTAAAGTACATTTTGTTTGTATAAGACAAGGAATTTGTATTTTTAAACAAATAACTTGAATGGGAAACTTAAAATATATAGTATTAATATTAGTTGTTTTTATTCAAACAAGAGGAGCAGGTCAAGATATTACTCTCTTTGATCAGTTTAATGGTCGGTATGATTATTTGGCTATTGGTAATACTTTAAATCAGGCTGAAAATAATTTGGATGGTTCTTTTTGTGAAACGTTACCATCATCTCAAGCTACTTTGAATGTTGACCCCGCATCCACAATTGTTGCGGCCTATCTCTACTGGGCTGGTTCTGGTACAGGTGATATGGAAGTGACCTTGAACGCTACGGAGATCATTGCAGATGATACTTATACTGTAGATTACATTGATCCTTTTCAAGGAGTACTTACCTATTTTTCGTGCTATGCAAATGTTACAGATCAAATTTTGACAGAAGGCAATGTGGTATATGAGCTTTCGAATTTGGATATTTCAGAAACACTGACGACCATTGCGGGATATTGTTCTACGAGGACAAATTTTGCGGGTTGGAGCTTGTATGTCATATATGAGAATGACAGTTTGCCATTAAATCAAGTAAATTTATTTCAAGGGTTGGAAATCATTAATCGCAATGTACAGGAAAAAACCATTTTTCTGAACAATGTGAATGTTTTGGATAACGAAAATGCCAAGATTGGTTTTTTGGCTTGGGAAGGAGACAATGCTCTCAATTTTGGAGAAAGTTTATCCATCAATGGAAACATAATATCCAATCCTCCATTAAATTTAGCTGATAACGCCTTCAATGGCACAAACAGCTTTACAAATGCTTCAGACTTTTATAATTGTGATTTGGATGTCTATGGCATTGAAAACAACATAGACATAGGGGATACTCAAGTTGAAATAAAATTGACAACGGGAGCTATCGACCCCAATACCAATACGCTTAGGGCAGATTTAATCATTATAAACAACATCATAACAGTGTTGAACAGTCAATTGCCAGATGCAACCATAATACTGGACGATTACTTCGTCAATTGTGGAAATCGAACAGTTGATCTTGAATATACCGTTTTCAATAGCAATAGTACAGATCCATTGCCTGCGAACACACCTATAGCCTTTTATGCAGAAGGAGAATTGATAGGTCAATCTGAAACACTGGGAGTGATTGCCATTAATGAATCGGAATCTGGGACAGTGACACTTCTAATTCCTAATGACATCCCTGATGAATTCCTTCTAACAATCAACGTTGACGATGATGGAACTGGAACGGGAATAGTCATAGAGATAATAGAAACGAACAATACGACTACAGAGCAGATTGAGCTTATCCCTCTTCCAGAAGTTCAAAATTTGCCACCATTGGATGCTTGTGACATAGGTTTCAATACGGCTGTTTTCGATTTGCTTTTGACTTTGGGCGGTATCGATGCTAGTGATTATATTGGTTTTTCATTCTTCAATTCAATTGAGGATTTGCAGCAAGACAGCAACGAGATTCTGATTCCTGAAGCTTACCAATCATCTGCTACTCCAGAATCTATTTACATAAGAGCGGAAACCGATGTTTGTTTTGATGTTTTTAAATTTGAACTATTGACGGAGAATTGCCCTCCTTACATTCCGCAAGGGTTTTCTCCAAATGATGATGGTTTCAATGATCATTTCAATATTCAGGGGCTTTACGATATCTTCGAGAATCATGAGCTATTGATTTATAATCGTTATGGTACCCTTATCTTCAAAGGGGACAATGACTTGAAATGGTATGGTAAGGCAAATCACGGAATCAATCAAGGTTCTATAGTTCCATCTGGGACCTATTTCTATGTCTTGTACCTCAATGATCCCAATTTTGTAACCCAAACGGGTTGGGTTTATCTTAATAAATGAATTTAATTTTGGTATTTCGTCTAATTTATTTGCATTTCATCTATGTAATGGTTAGTTTTGAACTATAAATAGTGTTCCCAACTCTATTCTAAAACTAAACTTAGACTACTTGAAAACTATATCTTTAAATATAAGATACCATCATATATTGTTTTTTATGATATATGTTTTATCCCAAAGCGTATCTGCTCAACAGATATCCATAGACGATTCATTAAGCCCACAGCAACTCATTGAGGATAATTTGGTACAAGGTTGTGTTCAGGTTTCCAATATAACCTCTTCCATTAACGGTAGTGTCAATGGTTTTTCCAGCTATGGTTATTTTGAACGGGCGAACTCGAACTTTCCTTTTGAAAATGGAATAGTATTATCTTCTGGAAATGTGAATTCGGCAGGAAATGTCACTAATGAAAATCCCTTGAACGAAGGAGATACGGATTGGATGACAGATCCTGATTTGGAGAGTGCTTTAGGAATTTCCAATACATTGAACGCAACGTCGATTGAGTTCGATTTCATTTCTAGCTCCAGTACAATCCAATTTAATTACATATTGGCTTCAGAGGAGTACTTCAACAACTATCCTTGTAATTATTCGGATGGTTTTGCTTTTTTGATAAGAGAAGCAGGCTCCAATGCAGCCTTTCAAAACATTGCTGTTATACCGAATACTGCAATCCCTGTAAATACAAGTACGATTCACGATGAGATTGTAGGGTTTTGTGATGCTGAAAACGCTCAGTTTTTTGAAGGCTATAATCTTGGAGACACTAATTTTAACGGTAGGACTACGGTGATGTCTGCATCTGCTTCGATAACACCAAATGTACTATATGAAATAAAGTTGATCATAGCGGATCAAACCGATAGAAATTTTGATTCGGCAGTATTCATAGAAGGTAATAGTTTTACGGATAGTGTGAATCTTGGATCGGATATTTCCAGCTGCAACGCTTCGACAACTTTGGATGCAGAAACGAACAACCCACAAGCAACTTATGCCTGGTATCAAAATGGAACACTATTGACTACAGAAGTGTCAAGTTCTTTGTTTGTGGATGTCTCTGGTACATATTTGGTGCAGATTACCGTTCCTCTAGGAAATATGACTTGTACTTTTGAAGATGAGATAGACATTACACTCAATTCGATTGAAAATGGCCCACAGATTAGTGACTATGAACTTTGCGATGATGTGAGCAATGATGGTACGGAATTATTTGATCTCACCATAAAGAATGGTGAAGTCATATCTGGGCTGCCAAGTGGCAACTATGCCATAAGCTATCATATTTCGAATCAGAACGCTACAGACGACACGAATCCATTGACAACGGTGACAAATGTAGTAAACCCACAAACCATTTACATTAGGGCGGAAGATCTTGATACGGGATGTGTGTACATCACTACGATGGAATTAATAGTCAATCCATTTCCCAACATTACAGATCCAAGTCCAATTGAAGTTTGTTCCAATGGATCGGAAGAAGTGATCTTGACAGACAGCAATGACTCGATTACGAATGGGAATGGAAATTTGGATGTTACTTACCATTTTTCCCAAACGGATGCGGATAGCGGGGCTAATCCAATACCGTCACCTTATTCTCCAACGAATCCCAATGAAGAATTGTTTATTAGAGTCGTAGATGTCAACACTGGTTGCATTGCCTTTACTAGCATAATGATAAATACCGAAGATGGTCCGAATGTCAATATGGCAACACAACAAATCAACGCATGTGAAGAAGACGATGATGGTATTGAAAACTTTGATCTGACTAGTGTCATCGCAGATGTTTTACAAGGTGCCACTGGAGTTACAGTAACATTCCATATCTCTATGGATGATGCCAATAATGATGTTAATCCAATAGCTGACCCAACAAATTTTCAAAACACGACCCCAGACCTACAAGTTGTATACATAAGGGTCGAAAATGACAACAATTCTTGTTTTGAAATAATCCCTTTAGAACTGCATGCGAATATTCTGGAAACGGGTACCAACATACGAGATTTTGCGAACTGCGATGCTGCTCCGGATGATGGGAGTTCTACTTTTGACCTTCTCTATGTCACAGATGTCATTGCGAATGGGCTTCCAGACGTTGTAATTACCTATTATGAAACACAAGATGATTTGGACAACAATACAAATCCCATCGACACGAGCGTGCTCTATACGGTAAACAACAACATGCAAGTTTTATATTTGTTGATTGAAGATTTAGATTGTAGCAATACAGCGGAAATACAATTGAACGTAAATCCATCGGTAACGATATTGAATGATGACCCTGTAACCTATTGCGATACGGATGACGATGCATTCACTTCCATTGAGTTGGCGAGTTTTGATGGTGTTGTGGGAGTAGGAATTAATAGCCCTTCCATTCAGTATTTCGATACAGAGACAGATGCACAGCTTCAAGAAAATGTCTTACCACCCTTTTACGACAATACCACAAACCCAACGACCATTTATGTAAGAGTGGCAGATGGGGCAACTAGTTGCTTTGACATAAAGCCATTGACGATAGAAGTACTACCTGCTCCGACGGTAATGACTCCTTCGGGGTTTGTGATTTGCGACGATGATCAAGATGCTTTTTCCGTGATAGACTTGACATCAAAAATCAGTGAAATAGTGAACGATACCAATGGTTTGGTCATATCCTTTTTTCCAACGAATGCAGATGCCGACAATTCTACGAACGAGATAACGGGTAGTACGAATTACAATACACAAACGACAACCGTTACCACGAAAGTGGAAAATGATACGACGGGGTGTTATGCTTTGGTTCCCATAGACATCATAGTCAACACGCTTCCAGAATTCATTGCCATTTCAAATTTTAGACAATGTGAGACGGATGGAAATCAAGTAGCCGATTTCATCCTTTCTGAAAAAGATGAAGAGATACTAAATGGGCAGACTGGAAAAGAAGTTTTATATTTTGAAACTGAAAACGATGCCATAAACAGGACAAACATAATAGACAAGGACAATGTATATAACAATACATCGCAAATGCAAACCATTTATGTTCGTGTTGAAAACGTAACAGACAACCAATGTTATGGCATATCTTCATTTATAATCGAAGTTGGTTCGGAACCAATATACAATGCACCATTGGATGTGTTTGTTTGCGATGATATTTCCAACGATGGCATCGATACTTTCAGTTTAAGTGATCAAACAGCAGCAATAATAGCAAACAGCTCAGAAACACTTGACGTCACATTTTATTTGACCCTAGAAGAAGCCGAAAATCAGACCAATGCCCTGCCAGATTCCTTTACCAATACGGTAAACCCTCAACAATTGTTCGTAAGCATAGACAATGGAACTTATTGTAGAGGTTTGGCTACGTTTGAATATAACATAGTGCAGGTTCCCGAAGTAAGTTCGGCATCAGCTTTGCGAGATTGTGATACGGATACGGATGGTAGCATCTCTTTTGATTTGACGGTGGCAGAATTTGAAGTTTTGGCCATTAGACAGGATGATATCGTTGTAACCTATTATGAGAACGAAGAAGATTTGAATGCTGGGGTGAACACAATACCGGATCCTACGAATTATAGCAATGTGGCCAACCCGCAGATAGTATACATATCCGTCACTAATACGATCTCGAATTGTTCTGCAAATGTGCCTATAGAATTAATCGTGGATTTACCTCCTACGATAGCGGACATACCGGTATTTCAAACCTGTCCAAATGACGATAATTCTTATGATTTGAATGAGACCATAGAACCATTGATTGGAAGTCAACAAAATGTTAATGTGACGTTTTATGAATCCTTGGCAGATGCCCAATCGATGCAAAATCCATTGGATGCAAATTATACTTATGCGACCAATAACGACATCATTTTTGTTAGAGCCGAGTTTACAGATACCAATTGTGTGAATTATGATTCCTTTGCAATAGAGGTGAGTCCATTGCCAGAGGTTTATCCAGTTCCAAACTTGCAAGCATGTGACGATGATTTCAACAACATGCTCTCTTTTGACTTGTCACAACAAACACCAATTGTTTTGGGGCCACAAAACCCAAATGATTTCACCGTTTCTTATTTTGCGACCCAGATTGATGCAATTAACAATGAGAATGTGATAGCGGACTCGAATTATGAAGTAGAAGGAGTAGAGACACTGTATATTAGAGTGGAAAACAACATCACGAATTGTTTTGACATCACAAGTTTCACAGCCACGGTTCTTAGAAAGCCATATGTGGATATTGAAAATCAAGTGATTTGCTTAGACAACTTGCCTCTCATCGTTTCTGCGGAAACGAATGTCACGTCCGATTCTTATGCATGGTCCACAAATGAAACGACTTCTAGCATTCAAATCGATCAAATAGGAGATTACTCTGTAACGGTCACAAGCATTTTTGGTTGTTCTACGACATCTAGCTTCAGTGTAATCCAATCTGAGGCAGCTACGATAGAATTTACGGAGACGGTAGACTTTGCCAATCCCAACAACATAACGGTAAGCGTTAGCGGGACTGGTGATTATCTATATCAGTTGGATGATGGAGTACCTCAAGAGTCTAACTTTTTTGGGAATGTCGGCATTGGTCCACATATTATTACGGTAATAGATGCAAATGGTTGTAATTCCACTTCCAAGGAAGTTGTCATCGTAGACGCTCCGCAGTTTGTAACACCAAATGGAGATGGTTATTTCGACACTTGGCACATTACGGGAATAAATCAATTGCCAGGAAGCATTGTCTATATCTTTGACAGATATGGGAAGTTGTTGAAAACCATAGATCATAACTCACATGGTTGGGATGGTACTTACAATGGAAGTGTCATGCCAGCAAATGACTATTGGTTCTTGGCCAAGATTGTAAAAGGGAATATCAAGTTTGACGTAAAAGGACACTTTGCCTTGAGGCGTTAACAATGACCATAAAAACACAAAAAACCAGAACAAAAGTTGTTCTGGTTTTTTGTGTTTGAAACAATCAAGTAACTAATTCACTTCAAATGTGATTTTCAAGTTTACTCTAAATTCTGTTACTTCTCCATCTTTGACACTTGCACTTTGATCTTGTACATAGACAGATCGAATGTCTTTAAGACTTTTAGAAGCATGTTTTACTGCTTTTTTTGTTGCATCTTCCCAACTTTTTTCTGAATTGGATAGTATTTCAATAACTTTTAAAACTGCCATAATATTTGTTTTAGATTAATAATCAGTTAACTAAAATTACAAATATTTATGCAAACCCATCAGAGTTCTCGAAGAAATGATTGGTGCTAATGGACAAAAAAGGTCTTTATGGGATAATGTTAACCATTTATGGCTTCAACGGTATTCACCTTGTCTTTCAACATTTCTTTCAACATGTTTTCTATTCCACTTTTCAAAGTATAGGTGGATGAAGGACAACCGCTGCAAGCGCCTTGTAAAATAACTTTGACGGTTTTTGTGTTCGGGTCGTATGATTCGAATTGAATGTTTCCTCCATCGCTAGCTACTGCCGGTCTTACATATTCTTCCAATATGTTTATTATTTCTTTTGACGTATCATCGAGAGTTTCAAAATGAGCGTCTACTTTTTCAGTAGTCCTTTCAATGGCTTCTGGTGCACTGGAAGAGACTATTTCCCTTCCATTTTCAACGAAACCTCTAATGAATTCACGAATTTCATTTGTAATGTCATTCCAGTTTGCTACATCGTATTTTGTGATTGAAACAAAGTTTTCATCTAGGAAGACACTTTTTACAAATGGGAAATGAAATAACTCCGTAGCCAATGGTGAAGCCTTTGCATTGTCTATGGATGTGAACTCATAGGATGCAGTGACCAACTTCTTGTTTGCCACGAATTTCAATACGGATGGATTTGGAGTGCTTTCAGCATAGACGGTTACAGGAACCTTTTTAGGAGTTGTTCCTTCTTCGATTACCAATCCGCCGTCATTTAAATAGGCTTCAATTTGTTCTGCAACCTCGTTTTGAACGTCTGGCCACTTGACAATGTCAAAACGTTCTATGGCAACGAAATTACTTGTTATGTAAACTTTTTTAACAAATGGAAGATAAAACAATTGTTGAGCCAAAGGAGAGGATTTGGCTTCGTCTATATTGTTGAATTCAAAGCTTTGGTGTTGCGTTATGAATTGATTCAACTCAAATTTTATGATCGAATTATTGGAAGTTTCTTGTATTGAGACTTTAAAAGGATTCATTATTTGCTCTTTTTTCAGCAAAAATACTAAAAGAAAAGTATAGATATCATATATTTGGGTCTTAATAAAGGCTCAATTTATAGAAAAATTTAGTATAAGTGCTAAATCCTTTTTATATTGGGAGCTTTAACTTTTGTTATGTCAATTAATAGGAAGTAAATTTATATATTTGGCTTCACTTATAATTTTTTTGATAAAAGAGAGTTAATATTAAAAGAATTAAGCCTAAATCTAGAAACCAATATTTACCTTGAAAAAGAAAACTATGAGATTACAGAGGTTACTTATATTAGCAGTGTCAGTACTATTTTGCACTCAATTCGCTAAAGCTCAGGAAGGGCTCCCTATTTATTCGGATTACCTTACAGACAACTATTATTTGATACATCCTTCCATGGCTGGAGTTGCCAACTGTTCCAAAGTTCGAATTACTGGACGTCAACAATGGTTTGGTCAAGACGATGCTCCAAAATTGTTAACAGCTAGTATAAATGGTAGGATAGGAGAATCTCAATCTGGTGTTGGGGGAATCGTTTATTCTGATAAAAACGGATTTCATTCACAAACAGGGGCATACCTTACGTATGCACATCATATCTTGTTTTCTAGAAATGAGGTGGATTTAAATATGCTGTCCTTTGGTTTGAGTGCAGGAGCAATCCAATACAAATTGGATGAGACCACATTTTTGTTTGATGGGCCAGATCCTATTATCTCAGGGATAGAGCAATCGGCAACCAATTTTAATGTGGATTTTGGTTTTTCTTACCACTTATATGATTTTTATGCACATGCCACGATAAAGAACTTGTTGAAAAACGATGGTGTTAACTTCAACGAGCAAGGGTTGAGCTTTGATAATTTAAGAACCTACATAGTCTCTATGGGAAATACGTTTAGTAGTTACAGCAGCGAATGGAGTTTTGAACCGTCTGCAATGTTTGTTTACAGGGATGCTACGGAAGAAGCTTTTTTCGATATAAACGTAAAAGCATACAAAACCATGGAATTTGGCAAGTTGTGGGGAGGACTATCTTACAGAAGAAGTTTGGATGGAGCGGAGTTTGTTGATGGATCTGGAGTAAGCAGTCAAAAACTGCAATACATCACACCTTTGTTGGGTGTTAACATGAACAACTTTATGTTTGCCTATACTTATAGCTATCAGGCCAATTCAGTAGTGTTCAACAATGGAGGTTTCCACCAAATAACGCTAGGATACAACTTTGGATGTAGAAAAGAGCATTATAGCTGTAACTGTCCAGCAGTTAACTAGAAACCACTGTATACATATAACAAAAGCCTCGATGAAATCGAGGCTTTTTGCTTTTATGGAATAGATGAATACACCTATACCAATTCCAGTAATTTCAAACTAGAATTGGTATTAGTTCCATTTGTAGTTCTTATGCTTGGCCTGGGTTTTTATGGCTTGTATCATTGCGTTTTCCAAACCGTTCACATCTTCTTTCTGTTGTTTTAAAATGAATTGTTTGCGACTAATGTTCAAGTCTTGAATTTTCTTCTGTATGAACTTACGTTCTTCTTTTTTCTTTGAGACATAGGCTTTGATTTCTTTTTTGCTTTTGTTTTTCAACTCGTCTGGAAGCTCATTTTCTTTTAGATTCTCATATTTGAAATCTTCGTCATCTGATGCGTCAACCAGGTCCCAAGCCGAATTCTTGTATAGATGAGAGCTCTTGCTTACCGTTCTACTGACTGCATTTGCATTGCTGTAGCCTTTTGCATTGTCATCTTGTTCTGCCTGCAATTGCATTTTTTGTTGTCCGATTCGATTATAGGTAACATAAGTCTCGTTTAGTTTTTTATTGTACTTCAATATCTCGTCATCATAAGGCGTGGCGACATAAGCTGTTGTTTTGTTATGGTTGATGGCCATGTAGTTTCCATTGGCAAGATCTGCACCGTCTTTCCAGAAACTGGAAATCCCTTGATCATAATCGCCACAAAATATGGTGTTCACCGTTATGTCTTTGTTGGAAGCCAATTTGGAAGCAGTCTTATAGCTTATTTTGCCTTGTGTGAAAGGTTCGTTTCCTGCAATGAAAATAAGCTTTAAATCGTCGGGGTTGTTGTTCCATTGTAATTGATTCAAAGCTGTAGTGATGACTTGGCCACAATATTCGTTTCCGCCTTTGGTTGTCAAGGAGAACAAGTGTTTGGATATTTCATCCAAATCCTTGCTAAAGGACAAGACCTGCCTTATGTAACCTTCTGCTCCATTTAAATTGTCGTTGCCATATTCGTATAGGGCTATTTCCAAATAAGGTTTGTTCTCATCACATTTTGCGTAAGAGAGCTCATTTACTATTTCCCATAGTTGAGCCTTGGCTTGGTCTATTAAACCGTCCATACTGTTGCTCGTATCTAGCAAAAGAGCTACTTTGATGTATTGTTTGGGTTTGGTGTGAGATGCAATGGCATCTTTTAAGGCATGCGTGTCGTTTTGTTTTTTTGTGCTTGCATTGCAAGTAGAACATACCAATACGGCAAGCAACCCGAATTTTGTGATAATCGATTTCATAATGTTTAATTTTCTAATTTTAACTCCTTTACATTGATGGCTCCATCATTTGAGATTACGAAATATTTGTTTTTACAACCTCTTTTTCAATTGGTTTTTGCTCTTTTGGCTTAGGGTGGTATTGTAGTTTTATTTCCATGCCTATTTGGACGACAGGTTCCACAATCGAAGGATTGATGACCATGTCGTAGTCTTTGAAAGAAATGGGGTCATAGTAATAGGATGTTTGTTTTTTTGCAGTGATGACACCTTTGTTCTTCTTTATGGCTTCCAAGGAAATGCTATTGTATGCTTGGTAATTTTTATAGAACTCCTTTGGGAAATGACAATATTCCATATCTGCAATTAAAGGTTTGTAGTCTTTTATATCGAAACCCAAATCACTATGAAATTGTTGTTTGTCCTTTAGGATCTTCAGTATTTCGACACGAAGCCTTTTATAAACGGCTTGAATGTCGTTTATGAAATAGTCGACTTTTACCAAGTTGTAGATTTCATTGTTGGCACAAGCAGAAAGAATGGATTCGAATTGCTCTACCTTGTTGAACTTTATATGTAGGTTTTGTTGCAATTCGAACCCTTTGGGGACTTCATTGTATTTTTTGCTGAACAGTTTGCGTTCTACCACAGTTTCATAAACGGGGAGGAATGATATGACGTCAATTACAAAATCCTTGGCAGGAATACCTTTGGAGAGCAATGTGCTTTTAACTTTGTTCATTCTGTCATTCATCAACCTATTGGTTTCTTCAGAAGTTTCCCCAATTTGGGTGACATTGAAAATAGCAGTGTAGGAATCGGCTATGACGTTGTTCAAGGCTTTTACATCAATTGTTATAACCGCGTTTGGAGATAAGTTTTGACGCCTGAAACTTTGTATTCGTTTGCCGTAGATTGCTGCATTGCCCAATTCTTCGGAACTTATGATGTTTTGTCTGGAAACAGTTGTGGCATTTCCTTTTATTTGTGCTTGAGCAAAATAACCAATTAATAAAAAGGGTATGATAATCAGGTGTTTCATTTCTTTTGTGTCGTTTTAATTTCGATGTAAACTTAAAATGAAGTTTGTGTATAAAAAACTGATAATGAGTGAACACCGTGGGGGAATGAGTAAGTAGTGTTTGTAAATGAGTAAAGTAGGTGTTTAAGGAAAAAATAAAACGGTTTTTACCAAACTGCCATTTTATTATACCAACTAAAGTATGTAAGTTTATCCTTTGGTAATTTATATGAAATGAAAAATAGTGCAGTATACATAATATTGTGTTTTCTTTTTTTTGCATTTTTTGAAATCCATGCTCAGAATGATTTGGAACCTTCGATAAAAAATGAGGCTCCGACTTTTAACGTAAAGGGGTTTGTTAGGGAATCTGACACCTATGAGCCAATCGAAGACGTGAATATAGAGGTGAATGGCGGTGCATATACATCGTCCAATAGTGCTGGAGAGTTCAGGATAGAAGTAAGGAAGGGGGACGAGCTAAGAATAAGCCATAAGGATTTTGAAACCATATATCATACCATTAGGGATGGGCAAAGGATAACCGTGGATGTTCAACCACGTTCGGAAAGATCTGGAGTATATGCCTATAAGAACAAGAGAAACGATTCGTTTAACAGTTTAATGGATTCCGCAACCGTCTATAAAAAGATTTCTGCAGAAAAAAGCATCTTGTTCATAACAGAAGGTATCTCCAAGAGTACGTCCGTAAAACAAAATGCAGAAGCATACGAAGTCTTGGCAGATGTTTTCATGTATTGGAAACAGTATGATTTGGCAGTTACAAATTATCGTATTAGCCTTAATAGCGTTAAATCCAACGATGTCAATTTAAAGTTGGGGGAAGCTTATAAAAAGAATAAGAACTATCAGGAAAGCCTATCCATTTATAATGAGTTGGACAAAAAAGAACTGTCCAACTACCAACTCGTGGAATTGCATGAAGGTATTGGTGACGTTCATTACGAAACGAAAGCATTTGACAAATCCATAGTGGCATACAAGGAAGGATTGGAAATAGCAAAGAAACATCTAATATCTTTGAAGGTCACCAATTTGAATTCCAAGATAGCTGGAGCCTACCATAAGAGCGGTGAAGTTAACGAAGCCGAAGTCTACTATGACAATTCATTGAATTTGGCATCCAAACAGAATAGAATGCGATCCATTGAAGAAAAGCTCAAAGTGGCAGATTTCAACAATTCAAATCAGAACTTCGACAAGGAAATCAAACTACGTAAAGAATCCATAGAGGATATCGAAGACATTGAAACGGACTCAATAATTGACAATGAAAGTGCATTGACATTGCAAAAGCAGAACTATAAAATAGGTAATGCCTATTATCAAAAAAAAGAATATGACGAGGCCATACCCTTTTTGCAAAAAAGTATAAAGGAAGCAGATGAACGAGAGGATTTGTTGGTAGAACGACATGCGAGACGCAAGCTTTCCGAAGTTTTTAGGGATGCAGGGGATTTTGAAAAGGCACTTGAAGCCTATGAGGATTATACGAAGTCCGTGGAGGAATCCTATATCAGGAAGGAGCAGGAAATCCATCAGGCAACCCAATTTCACAAGCGACTTTCAGAGAAGCAAAACCAAGTGACCTATTTGGAGATGGCTAGACGCTTGGACAGAGGGCAATATGAGATATCCCTGGAGAAAGGTAAAACACAGCGAATAATCATCTATTCGTTGATAGGAGGCTTATTTCTATTGTTAATGACGGCGTACCTAATGTTTAAATCCATAAAACAGCAAAAATTGGCAAACAACCTGTTGGCCTTGAGGTCGTTGAGGAGTCAGATGAACCCTCATTTCATTTTCAACGCATTGAATTCCGTAAACAGTTTCATAGCTACGAATGATGAGCGCACGGCAAACAAGTATCTGTCGGATTTTTCAAAATTAATGAGATCCGTCCTGGAAAATAGCGAGGAAGATTTCATTCCGTTACAAAAGGAGATCGATCTTTTGGAACTGTACACCAAATTAGAGCATTTCAGGTTCAAAGATAAATTTGACTACACCATAACCGTAGATGAGAGCATAGATGTGGAAGCATTTCAAATACCTCCAATGCTATTGCAGCCATACATAGAAAATGCGGTATGGCATGGTTTGCGTTACAAGGAAAGTAAAGGCGTACTAGATATTTCCATTGCCAAAAAATCTAAAGACGAAATAGAAATCGTGGTTGCAGACAATGGCATTGGTAGAGAAAAGTCCAAAGCATTAAAAACCCAAAACCAGCAAAAACAAAATTCGAAGGGGATGGGAAACATAAAGAAGCGTGTGTCCATTCTAAACGAAATGTACAAAGACAAGGTAGATGTATGCATGGGAGATTACCAAGAAGAAGAAGATACGGGAACCAAAGTCGTTGTAACCATAAGGAAGGATTAAAACATTAAACTTGCAATAAAAAGCCTTAAACACTTAGAACAATGAAAACCACATTCAAGAGAAAATTTAAAAAAGGGATAGTCTACTCAATCCTATTGTTTATGGTCTTATTCTTGTTTCGATTGGCCTATGGCTATACGACAACGGTAAGCAGCAATAGTCAGAACACTACTTTTTTTCAAGAAATATCAAGTGGTAGGGTAAATTATGCATCCAAGAAGTATAAGATAAGTACAAATGCAAATGCTGCACAGGCCGTAGTTAATGTCGACCAAAAATATGAGAAGATTGCAACCATAAATACGAAGTCATCCGAATTTGAAAAAGAGCATAAATTGTTGAATGAAGCAATTAAAGGCAAAGATGCAATTATTCAGTTTGAACAGAATAGCGGGAACAAGGGAAACAGAAGGTTGCAATTGTTAATAGGGGTACAACCCGAAAAGTTTGATGAGCTTTATGTGTCCCTTTCAAAAATAGGAAAGGTGGTCTCCAAAGAGATTACCAAAAAGGACAAGACAAACGAGTACAAACAACTCAATGCAAAAAAAGAATCCCTTTTGAAGATAAGAACCTCTTTAATCGAATTGAAATCCAAGGGAGGTAAAATAGAGGAGTACATCAATCTGGAAAATAGGATTTTGAGCATAGAAGAAGAATTGCAAGGGCTTGGTGTGCAATTGGGTAACTATGATGAGGAAAATGAATTTTGTACCATAAAGTTCTCATTGATAGAGGGAACAGAAAATAAAATAAGCCTCATACACCGTATAAAGGTAGCTTTGGATTGGACGGTTTCAACCTACTTCCAACTAATAATGATTCTGTTTTTCATCACAGGCTTCATCTATTTGCTGCTTTTGATAGTAGATAAGTTAAATTTGTTCAATTCAATAATCAAGAAATTAAATAGCTAAATGAAATTAAGATCGATAATTGTAGAAGACGAAGAGACAAGTAGGCAAATACTTAGAAATTACTTGCAGAAATACTGCCCGAATGTGGAAATATTGGGGGAGGCATCAAACATAAACGATGCTTTGGAGTTGATTAGGAAAGAAACATTGGATCTTGTCTTTCTTGATGTGGAAATGCCTTATGGCAATGCATTCGACCTTTTGGAGAAAGTAGGGGACAGAAGCTTCGAAACCATTTTTGTCACCGCTTACGATCATTATGCGATAGATGCCTTGAATGCGCATGCGTCCTATTATTTGATGAAACCCATTTCCATAGACGAACTGATAAAAGCCGTGGATTATGTGGTAGAAATAAAAATGAAGGAAGAGGCATTGCAAGATCAAGTCTTGGTTCCGAAAACGGGATATGACATAAGTGGTAAGATAACCATTCCCCAACAAGACGGGTTTGAGGTTTTAAACACGGAAGAAATTTTATTTTGCAAGGCCGATGACAACTATACCGAAATATATTTGAACTCCAACAAGAAGAAGGTGGTAAGCAAAACACTCAAGTATTTCGAGGAAGTATTGGAAGATTCGGGTTTTGCTCGAATACATAAAAGCTATTTGGTAAATGTGAATGAAATAGTAAAGTACATAAAGGGTAAAGGAGGAAGTGTGATACTAAGCAATGGCCAAGAAGTCATGGTCTCTGCCAATAAAAAAGCAGAATTGCTATCATATTTCAAGTAATCGCAATCACGTTGTCAAATATCTCATCATAGCAAAAAAACATTTTCAAAAAGAAAAGTCATGCCAATAATAAAACCAGTAAACGGAAAGTCACCACAAATACCTGAAGATTGCTATGTCGCCGAAAATGCCACCATAGTTGGAGACGTACAAATGGGCGAACAATGTAGCATATGGTTTAATGCAGTTCTTAGAGGAGACGTGCATTATATAAAAATGGGAAACAAGGTCAATGTACAAGATGGAGCCGTGGTACATTGTACCTATCAAAAATACCCAACCACAATAGGCAATAACGTATCCATTGGACATAACGCGATCGTTCACGGGTGTACTGTAAAGGACAACGTATTGATAGGGATGGGAAGCATAGTCATGGACAATTGCATCGTCGAAAGCAACAGCATTGTCGCAGCAGGAGCAGTGGTTACGCAAAATACCATTGTGGAATCGGGAAGCATTTATGCAGGTGTTCCAGCAAAGAAGGTAAAAGACATCAGCAAGGAACTGATTAATGGAGAAATTAACAGAATTGCCGAAAATTACGTGAAGTATTCAAGTTGGTTCAAGTAGTTTCAAAAGAATCTTCTAAGAAAGGGAACGAATGGTAATTTGGAACTCAATAGTATTGACACCATCAGAACATCAAATATTTACAAATGCTTGGAGAAATACTATTGCTAGAAATAATCAATTAAATTCGGGGTGGACTGGAGCATATACAAATAATGCGACATTACAACAAATTAAAGAGGCAGCAACACAAATTCCTAGGTTCAAGTTACAAGTGCAACATCAGGCTACTAATTTATAAAAAAGGT
>JAHDHI010000011.1 GCA_020631395.1 Bizionia sp. | reverse complement strand
AATCCATCTTTTTTGCTATAAAAAACTTACCTAAAATTAATCGAACTCAGGTTATCAAGTGCTCTTTACAGCAAGTAAAGATTGCAAGGAACACCATCATTTGGTTACTATGACCCAAGACCTTTTGAGAGTGGATGAGTTCTCGGTGTTGGATGAAGGCAAAAAGGAAATAGCAGTAAGAAAAGTCGTTGTTGAATAAGGGAATGAGATCTATTGGATAGTGGATTTGTTCTGTGCTTTGAAATCTGCCAATAGCCCATTGAAGATCCATTTCGCCAAAGCTTCCCTGTTCTCGTAGTTGAGAACTCTTTTTTGATCCTTGTCATTCTTGATGTTTCCCAATTCGATGTATGTCATAGGAGGTAACGTATTGTTTATGAGATACAAGTTTCTTGATCCTATCGTCCCCGAATAAGTACGGTTTGGTTGATGCTTCGCATACTCTTGTTTGAAAGAATCATATATGCTTTCGGTAAGAGACTTTCCTTTTTTGCTTTTTTTGTGATGATAGAAAAAGACATCGATGTTTTTGTTCTTGCTTCTGCTATCTACATGCGTGACTATGAGTCTTTGGTATTTGCCTCTATGTTTCAAATAGAGGTTGTTTACTGCTTTGGTACGCTGTTTCAGCCTCAATGCATGATTTCTGGAAATTTTTTTGTTCGGATGATTCACTTCGTCATAATCCACTTTCAATATCCTTTCATCCCTAATGCCGTCATCTGGATCTTTGATGATGAGGAATACTCGAGCACCATGGGATATGAGGCGTCTTGCAAGCCGCAATGTGACATCATAGGCATATTCGTCTTCAGAAATAAGCTTGCCTTGATAGGTTGTGATGGCTCCAGGATCTGGACCACCATGACCAGACACCAAATAATAGACGGCATTTTTCAATGTATGGCTCTCGATAGTCACCATTGCCTTGTCCTTACCAAAAAGGGGGAAGTTTTTCGTTTCGACCAAGGGAACGGTTTCTGAGGCCTTTTCGGAAATGGTCTCTACAATCGGGGCTGTCTTTATCTTTGGAGAAATTGCTTGTTCTTTTTCTGTCTCTATGTTAAAGGGTAGAATGTAAGTTTCACCAACGTGCAATTCTCTTTTGCTGTTTAGTTTTTTTTTGTTCAATGCTATGAATGCCTTGTAGTGTTTTGCAGGATTCAAACCATTTTTTCTTAGCATTGAAAAAATACCATCACCACTCATCGCAATTGCCGTTTTTTGAGAAACTTGTGCGACAGAGGCAATGCTTATGGATAGAAATAAGGTTAGTAGATATTTATGCATATTAAATACATAAACTCATAAAAGACCTTGAAATTGTAAGGGGATTATTTTTTTTCCAATCGTTCTTTTAGCTGACCGATCAATGTCTTGGCTCCAGGTGTGTCTTGCAATTCCAATTCTTTGATCATGAGAAGCATCGTAGATTTTGGAAGTTCTTCCTTTACATCGGCTTCCAGATTAAAGGCATACCCCAAGGATTCAAACAATTTATCCGACCATTCATTCCTTATGCAGTCCATAACCAAATGAATGCGATTGGTCTTTCCTTTGTTGGCAACGCTATGTGGCAGGTTTACATTGGTGTACCATGCTTCCCCGGGATTCATGATCAAGCGTTCTCCATTTAAAATGAAGTAGACTTCTTCGTTGGTGATTATGGGGATGTGGATCCGAAAGATGCCATCTTCATATCCGCAATTGTAATCCGTATGCGTATTTACATTTTGTCCGGGAGTAAGATTCATTAGTCTAATGGCTTCCTTGTCGCATGAAAACAACTCTATTATTTCTTTGAAGTAAGCACATTGCTCCAAAGCGATGGTGTCTTTGTAGCGATTGACTTGATTTGGTGCAGCAACGGGAAAGTCCAATCGGCCATCTATGGAACGAAGTGGCAATATGTAATCTTTGCCTTGGTAGTTGTCCGGAACGTAGTTTTTTGAAAAGTCGAATTGAAGGCATTTGTCCAAGTCCTTTTTCAGATTTACTTGATCAAACTGAAAAGGCAATAGGAAAGAGGCGTTTTCTGGGGCGTAGTTTTTCATGGCAACTGAAATATACGAGATTATTTTTTTCTACTTATCGTCAATCCATCCCTAATGGGCAACAAGACGGTTTCAACCCTATCGTCTTCCTTTAACAAGGCATTGTACTCTAAAACCGCCTTTGTCATCTTATCCTTGGGGTTTAAGGTTTCTATTACTTTTCCGCTCCACAACACGTTGTCTGACAATATGATTCCACCAGAATCCAACTTGTCGATGATCAAATTGAAATAATTGACATAGTTGTCCTTGTCGGCATCAATGAAAACCATGTCGAAGTTGGTCTCTAACTTTGGAATGACGTGCAAAGCATTGCCTAGGTGTTGATGAATTTTTGAACCATGTTCGGAAGCATCAAAATACTTGCGTTGAAAATCGATCAACTCTTCATTGATGTCTATGGTATGCAATTTGCCTTCAACTTGCAAGCCTTCAGCCAAGCATAAGGTGGAGTAGCCAGTAAACGTACCAATCTCCAAGATGTTTTTTGGGTTTATCAGTTTGGAAATCATACTCAATACGCGACCTTGATATGGACCACTGGACATTCTGGGTTGCAATATCTTCTGAAAGGTTTCTCGTGTTAATCGTCGTAACAGTTCAGGTTCGTTTTCAGTATGTCTAACAACATAGTCATCAAGTGCTTCAGGTAAAAAATGCATAGCGATCCAAATCAGATTTAATTTTGAATTTCATTGTGATTCAATGATGAGCCTAATTGATTCTAGACATCAACTTTTTAATCACAGGTGAAATAAGTATTGCAAATATACCAACAATCACGCTAATTACACCAAAGCTTGCATAAACCGACAAGTAAGAATACAACTGTTGAAAGTTGTCACTGTTTTGAGTCGCTATTTCGGATGTTATTCCTGTGAAAAATGCAGTGATGTCTCCAAAGACACCTTCAGTAAGTGGATTGATCTCTCCATTGGCAACGGAAGTCAACTTAGCTATCTTTCCAGCAAAGTAATGCCCATAGAAATTGGCTGAGAACCAAACTCCCATGATGAAAGCGACATATTTCAAAGGAGATAATTCCGTCATTTTGGAAAGGCCTATTGGGGATAGAAAGAATTCTCCTATTGTATATACCAAATAACCAACGATCAGGTAGGACATCGATGTTTTTGCAAATTCATCCACACTATTGGCAGATAAGGCAAAAATGAGAAACCCCAACCCTAAAAAGAGCAATCCCAGCCCAAATTTAATGGCCGAATTTGGGTTGCGATTTATACGACTCAAGTAGGTCCATAGCATGGAAAATGGGATGGCAAATAAAATGATGAAGCCAGCATTTATGCTATTGGTTCCTGCCGCATCCATCCCAATTAAATTCACATTCCTGTCGGCGAACAAGGTCAATGAGCTCCCAGCTTGCTCAAAAATGGCCGCGAATAGTGTATAGAGTGAAGTAAAATAAACAATGACGATCAATCTTTTTTTCTCAATGATACTCACTGTTGTGAAGATATAGGCGATATAGCAAATCAAGAAAAGTGATACGATCCAGACGATATAATGTTCAAATTCATTGAACTTTATGATCAATGCAAACAATGGTACCGTCAATAAGGATCCAATGGCAATGAGTTGTCCCTTGTTTAATCCGAAAGACTTGTTGTTGTAAGCATCAATATTTGGAACCAAGCCTTTGTTTTCAAATACATCGCCTTTCAAACCTTGTCTGAAGACCAATAGGCCAGCTACCATGCCGATACCTGCCAATACAAAACCATAATGCCAACCATAGGCTTCTGCAAACCAAGCGCAGGCCAAAGGAGCAATTGCGGCTCCTAAGTTTATTCCCAAGTAAAAAATGGTAAAACCAGCATCTCGTCTTGCATCTCCTTGTTTGTACAACTCACCGACAAAAGAAGAAATGTTTGGTTTGAAGAATCCATTCCCCACTATTATCAATCCCAAGGATCCATAAAAGAAAATGGGAAGTTCGAACGTTAGGAAGAAATGCCCCAAAGCCATCAAGACACCACCTAGCAGAATGGCTTTTCTAAATCCAAGAATCTTATCTGCAAGTATGCCTCCAATCATGGGGGTTACATAAACCAAAGACATGTAGGCTGCATAGACACCAAAAGCCATATCGTCCGTGAACAACAATTGTTTGGTCATATAGAGTACCAACAAGGCACGCATGCCATAAAATGAAAAGCGCTCCCAAAGCTCTGCAAAGAATAAATAGAGTAATCCTTTTGGGTGTCCGAAAACTTGTTTTGTTTTTGATTCTGAGATAGTGTTCATCTGTTCTGTAATTTGATTGGTTTGCAATGTATTTTACAGAAGAGGCAAATAAAGAACGATGTAACTAATTATACTAAAATATAATCAATTGTAACTCTTTGTAATTGGAATTACAAAGAGTTACAAAGTGCTTTGTAGTCTTTGTTTTCAGGGGTTTTGCTGAATTCTTGCAACAGCGTTTCGTCTATGGCAATGTGATTGGGAATCATACGCAAACGATAGCGTCCTTCTCCTATGAAGGTGAAAAGATCTCTGCGTTCCAATATTTGAGTGTTGTCCAATTCTAGGATGGAGTTGATGTTTTCTATGATTCTCGTCAGGTAGGTTTGGTTTTTGATTTCCCCAGCCAAGCTAACAGAAAGACTTTGCGAATCTCCTTCTCCATATTTTCGTCTAATGGCAAATTTCAACAAGTTTTTGTATTGTGTGGTCTTGGAGCCAAAATCTATGGTTTGTTCAAAAACACCTTTGGTAGGGATGCTTATTTTAACCAAACTCCAATCCATGAAGGCTATGGTCATTTCATTTGGTTTTGGCATGCTGGCCAAGCGAATGACCCAAGTTGTCGCCAATACCAAGAATACGGAGATTAAAGATGATTTTGCAATAATTTTAATGAGACTGTTACCAAAGTCATTTCCGTAATTGAGAAATACTTCCGATAGTTGCGATGCAAACATCAAGATGATGACCAATACGGATATGACACCTACTATTTTTAACCCTCTGTATGCGAATGTTCTATAAAAGGAAATGCCAAGCAGATAGCATAGAAAGCCAGATAGCATCAAATCTGGGAGGCCACTTATGTTCATACCATTGTAAATGTTGGTGTCTCCTAAAAAATAGGATAGTGACAATGTCGCTATTGAGGTAACGACAATAACGATCAAGATCTTGTTGATGTTCTTTTTGTTGTTGTATATGAAACGGGGTGCATAATAGAAATAGAACAGAGCCAAAAGCAAGAACATATTGTTTACTATGGATAAAAAGTGAATGCCAAACCGGTAACTATTTGTGTTTTCAAAGGAAAACGAATGGCCTGCATAGGCCCAACATCCAGAAAAAACCCAGATGGACATGGCGAAGCTTAGATATAGCAAGCCTTTGTCTACACGTTTCTGGGCATCGTTTTCTTCTAGAATGTGTTTAAATCGTTGCCTGATGTTGTACCAAATGGCAATTAGCAATATGGCTCCAATCAAGGATATGAAGATATGAGATAGGATATAAAACTCAGCAACTTCAATCATTAGTTAACTATTTGTAATTCTTTTGATTAATGTTTGCTTTGCTGCTTCGTCATTACCACACAACCATTGTATTATGTTGTTTTCCCAAATGTTGTCATATTGTGTTTGGTTGATGATGTCACGATCCATGGCCAAATCCAAAATTTTACCAGGATAGGAACTTTGGTTTTCACTTTCCATTTCTCCCAATGGATATGGGTCATCCAATCCCATAATGACTTGTTTGGATCCTTGGTTTTCAACTAGCAGTTTTAAAGAGCCGGTATCATGAACCAAGGTATCGAAAAATATGTTTTTGTGGCCAACAGATTTTCTTGGATGGGTTTTGCCTTCAAACAAATCTGGCCTACCGTCAAACCCTTGAATACGCCTTCCCAAGTTGATTTGTGCCAATTGCCCTCCATGAGCAAAGCAAGTTCTCATATTGGGATACTTGTCTGGATAGCCATTTAATGTCAGGAAGTGGTAGGCATCTGCACATTGAGCCAACATCCATATCAAATGAAAGCGCCAGCTGGTATTTTCCAGTTTTATGAATTTTTCACCATCGTAAGGATGTATTTCGACAGCTAGGTTGTATTTGTTGGCCAATTCGAAAATAGGCTCATTTTCTTCATCGAAAATACAACGCCAAGTTCCTATGGTATCCATATAGTGAGTTGGTAGGCATAGCAATTGCATCCCCAACTCCTCTACACAGCGCTCTATTTCCCAACAAGCTCCACGAACAAACCCGGGGTGCACGACAAAACCACAAGTGAACTTACTGGGGTTGTCTCGTTGTACCTTTGCGTTGAAGTCGTTTTGAAAACGAAGTGCCTTTTTCATTTCTTCAACACGTAAACCATTGCCGTACAATTGGGATAGGTTTAAAACTACGGCATGATCTATGTTAAAACGATCCATCCATTCCAATTTCTCATCCAAAAAGAAGCTGGAATCCGTAACTGGTCGACTCCAATCTTTTTGGAGCATGAATTTTCGGTCTTCATCCACCCAAAAGATGCCTTTGTCTTTCATATACTGAGGAATTTCTTCAGGATAAGGTAGTAAGTGTGAATGTCCGTTAATTCTTAGTTTGCGTTTCATAGTCATATCCTGAGAGGTCAGGAATCTTTAAGGTTTTAATTTAATCTATTTTTACTTTCTGTGGCGGTTGCATGACCTCACCACAATTAGGACAACTACGTTTATCCTTGTCATTGTAGTATTTGTCGAAAATCTTAGGCATGTCTGTTTCTATGTTTTCAACGGTAAAATCTTCTTCATACAGTTTTGTGACGCAATTTTCGCAGAACCACAACAAAGCATCACGCATGCCTTCTGGTCGTTTGTATTCTATGACCAGTCCTACCGTGTTTTCTCCTCGTTGAGGTGAATGCGGCACTTTGGGAGGTAATAGATAGATGTCTCCTTCCTTGATATGAACATCTTTTGGTGTGCCTTTGTCAATTATTTTCAATACCATGTCGCCTTCAAGCTGATAGAAAAATTCTGGAGTTTCATTGTAGTGGTAGTCTTTTCTGCTATTTGGACCTCCAACTACCATAACGATGAAATCTCCATCTTTCCATACGCACTTGTTTCCTACGGGAGGTTTTAACAAATGTCTATTTTCTTCAATCCAGGCTTTAAAATTTAATGGCGATACTAAATTACTCATTGTTTCGTGTTTTTGGCGTTACCTTAAGTAGGGTAGGTTTTTCGTTAAATCTTTTTTGTTCTCGATGGTCTTTTCACTTACTTGTCGCTAACACAAAAAAGGATGCCGTTTCAAATGCGTTCATTTATAAGTACCATTTATTGAAATGGCAATCAACGAATAATCCTTAACGCGGGATTTTGATTAAAGTTAACAATTACTTTTCAATTAACGATGTGTCTAATCAAGTTTGACATTAAAGACTTTTTGTTCGTCCACCGTCAACAGGTAGATTGATTCCGTTGATGTAACTTGCCGCCTCACTTGTTAAAAAGGCAATTGCATTTGCAATTTCTTTTGGCTTTGCAAAGCGTTTGGCTGGTACGGCATTCTTCATTGCCTGACTGGCATCGTCAACGCTAATACCTGTTTTAGCTGATTTGTTCTTTATGATCTCACTCAAGCGCTCGGTACCGGTAGCTCCAGGCAATACGTTGTTTACGGTAATTCCAAAGCCACCCAATTCATTCGCCAATGTTTTGCTCCAATTGGCGACTGCTCCGCGAATGGTGTTACTAACGCCGAGTCCGTCCAAAGGTTGTTTTACAGAGGTCGAGATTACATTGACTATTCGCCCATAACCTTCGTTTTTCATGAATGGAACTACGGTTTGTGCCAATACGTGGTTGCACTTCAAGTGTTGCGTAAAAGCAGCTTCAAACTCATTGATTTCAGCAGAAAAGACAGGGCCTCCTTTGGGGCCTCCCGTATTGTTTACCAAAATATGAAAACCATCATGTTTTGAAATATGCTCAGAAACCTTGATTTTCAATGTGTCTGGGTTGGAGAAGTCGGCAACGATGTAATTGTGGTTTCCATGTCCAGGCAATTCTGAGAGTACTTGCTTCAATTTGTCTTCATTTCTCGCTATCAAAGTAACGTTTGCACCTTCTTCGGCCAAAATCATTGCAGTTGCTTTTCCAATGCCTTGTGTGCTTCCGCAAACTAATGCGTTTTTATCGTTTAAGTTTAAATTCATCTTATTAGTATATTTTTTTGCGTGGTCGCTTAATTCTCTTAATTTAATGATTTTAGTTTTATAAGTAAGCTCTCGACTGCGCTCTGGGGACATTTTGTTTCAATTTATGAGATTCCTGTCTGCATAGGAATTAGTACTTTATGCAAACATTCTTTGCTTCTGTGAAAAAACGCAATGCTTCGAAACCCCCTTCACGACCAACTCCAGAGGCCTTCACTCCACCAAAGGGGGTGCGTAGATCTCTCATCATCCATGTGTTTACCCAAACGATGCCAGCTTGCAATTGATTGCTCATTCGCATTGTGCGTTTTAAATCGTTGGTCCATAAGGTAGCCGATAGACCATACTTTACCTTGTTTGCCATTTGTAAGACTGCATCTTCGGTTTTAAATGGCATGATGGTGACAACTGGTCCAAAAATTTCTTCTTGATTTACCCTACAGTCATCATTGGGTACTTCTATGACGGTTGGTTCCAAATAGTAGCCTTTTTCATAACCAGCTACAGTTACTTCATTTCCTCCGCAAAGAATGATTCCATTTTCTTCTTTGGCTATGTCTATGTATTCCTTTACTTTTTCCAAATGCGCCTTGGATACCAAGGCTCCAATATTTGTATCGGCTTCCGATGGATGTCCTGTTTTCAAAGCCTTTATTCTTGCGACAAAATCTGTTTTGAATTGCTCGTATATCTTTTCCTCCACAAAAATGCGACTCCCGCAAAGACAAATTTGTCCTTGATTTGCAAATGAGGAACGTATTGTCGTATTCAACATGTCTTCATAATCGCAATCTGCAAAAATGATGTTTGGGTTTTTTCCTCCCAACTCCAAAGACAACTTTTTAAACATCGGGGCAGCTACTCTTGCAATATGTGCTCCTGTTGTCGTGCCTCCTGTAAAGGATATGGCCTTGATGTCTGGATGCTCTACAATGGCTTGACCTGTTGAGTCTCCAAGTCCATGTACAATGTTCAAGACTCCTTTTGGCAGTCCTGCCTCATTGCAAATCTCACCTAATAAATAGGCAGTCATCGGTGTGATTTCACTTGGTTTGGCTACGACGCAGTTTCCTGCAGCTATGGCTGGTGCTATTTTCCAAGTAAACAGATAGAGTGGAAGGTTCCAAGGAGAAATGCAACCTACTACTCCAATGGGTTGGCGCAATGTGTAGTTTACGGCTTGTTGCCCAATGCTTTCGTGGCTTTCGCTGGCGAATTGCGTAATGGCATTGCCAAAGAAGCGAAAATTGCTTGCTGCTCTTGGTATGTCCACGGCCTTTGCCAAGCTAATTGGTTTCCCGTTGTCTTTGCTTTCTGCTTCTGCAAAACGATCCAAATTGGTTTCCAACAACTCTGAAATTCTTATGAGAATTCGACTGCGTTCTTCCAATGTGGTTTGTGACCAAACGGAAAAGGTCGCCTTGGCCGCAATGTACGCGTTCTCCACATCCACTTTGGTCGAGTTGGGTATTTGCCCATAGACTTCACCATTGGCAGGGCAGTGGTTGTCTATCCAATTGTTCTCGATTGGATCGTGAAACTTGCCGTTTATGTAGTTTTGTATGTTCATTTTACAAAGCGGTACAGTGATCAATCAATAATATTGAATCCTCAAAAAGTCTTTCCTTCTTTAAATTCAAATATTTGTAGAAATCATATTGGTTTTTATGTGTGTTTTTGCTGAATAATACCATCTTATCCGATATTTCTTTTTTATGACTTAACAATTCGGAATCTAATTTCCAACTCAATAAAACATAGTTGCAGTTTTCTGCTACTTTTTCGTTGTAGACAAATTCTATTTTGGGGTTATTGTCTTCAATTAAAGTAAATTCCTCTTTTGTTAATTCGATAAGCCTATACATTATCTTAGAATCTAGATAGTCATTAATTCTAATTCTTTGATAATTATTTAGGTCTATATTTTTTTTATAGTTATTGGCAGTAAAATCTAAAGTTAAACTACCAATATTCTTTGTTGTAATAAAAGAATAAATTGCAATACTGTCTTTATTAATGAATTTTATAAACCTTTCATCATAATCAATGTCTTTATCGTATTTATCGTAACTGTGATGATAAAAATAGCCATTTAAAGTGTTCCCATTTTTTGATACTAACTCTAAATTAAAACGATATGATCTTCCTGCATCAGCAAATGAGCTGTATGATAAAAAAAAGAATGTTATTGTTAAAAATGACTTCATTTATAGCTTCTTATATGCCATCACCTTTATTTCCACCACCAAATCCGGATGTGGCAATTGATGTACGGCAACAGTTGTTCGAGTAGGTCCTGTTTCTTTTTCAAAGAATTCTGCGTAGGCTTTGTTGTAGCCTGCAAAGTCATTCATGTTCACCAAAAAGGAGGTAACGTCTACGACATCTTTCAAACTAGCTCCTTCTTTGCGTAGGTTGGCATCAATGTTTTTCAAGACTTCTCGTGTTTGTGTTTCTGCATTTAGACGTTTTGTTCCCATCTCGTCTATGATGTCTACACCAGCAATGGTGTTGTCTGGTCTACGGGAGCTTGTTCCCGAGACGAATATGAAATCACCAACGCGTTTGGTATGTGGGTAGGCGCCTCTTGGCGTTACTTTTTTCTCTTCGCTCATAATCTTTATTTTAGTCCTGCAATTTTATCTTCCTCAAGAATGTTGTTGGTTTCCCGTTGTACTTTTTTCAACAATAGATTTAAATCTCCATCGGTGTTTATCTCATTTTCGGCAATCATGTTCAAAATGGCCTTGTCTTGCGCTCTTCCTTTTTTCATGGCCTCTCCATATGGTATGTCTTCATTGAAGGTGACCATTGAATATTTGGAGAAATAAGTATTTGGGAAATTTTTCTCCAAAGCCATCTCCAAGTTACGTTTTTCTTTGAATATGGGATTGGCAACATGATCTCGCATTTCGTAATAGTTGTCTATTGCCAAATCCGCAATGGCATCGGTGTCTGTCTTTCTGGACTTTTCATAGACTTTGAAAATGGTTTTCCAATCCCCTTCATATTGTTCTAAAATGGCATCGAAAACTGTGACGTCTTCAAAAGAAGCATTCATGCCTTGTCCGTAAAAAGGAACAATGGCGTGGGCGGCATCTCCCATTAAAATGGTTTTGTCCTTGTAATGCCAAGGAGAGCATTTTACCGTACCTAAAGCCCCCGTTGGATTGTTTGCGAACTCTTCTGCTATGTTTGGAATCAATGCCAGTGCATCGGGGAATTGAGCCTTGAAAAAGGCTTTTATGTCACTTTCACTTTCTAAATCCTTGAAGTTGTATTCACCTTCTTCGTAACTTAAAAATAGTGTTACCGTGAAGCTGCCGTCTAAATTAGGCAAGGCAATCAACATGTAATTTCCTCTTGGCCAGATGTGCAAATAATCTTTGCTTATTAAGTGTTCTCCTTTTTCCGAAGCGGGGATTTCCAATTCCTTGTAGCCGTGCGTCAAGTAGTTTTGCGCGTAGCTAAATAAGAATTTACGTTCTAGGTAATAGCTTTTGCGCAAAGATGAACCTGCTCCATCTGTTCCAAAAATGACATCTGCCGTGACTTTGAAATCCGATTTGGTTTCATAATCGTAAAATGAAGCTTCATTGTTTTCAATGTCGACTGCATTACATTTCTTATTGAAATGAATCGTCAGGTTGTCATAGGAATCTGCTTCGGTCAACAACAAGCCGTTGAGTTCTCCACGAGAGATAGAATTGATGTATTCTCCATCACGACCTGAGTAGTTTGAAGGGAAGGTGTTACCTTTGGTATCATGTATCAACCTGCCATACATGGGGATGCACAATGGTTTTACTTTGTCTTCCACACCGGCTAGTCGCATGGCTTTCAATCCTCGATTTGAAAGTGCCAAGTTTATGGAACGACCGGCAGAAATATCCGTGGTTCTCAAGTCAGGCCTGCTTTCGTATACGTTGACGGTATAACCTCGTTGTGCCAATCGCAATGCCAGCAATGAGCCACAAAGTCCAGCTCCTATGATTAGTATATTGTCTTTTTTAGGCATTCAATACTTTTTTTATATGTTGGATTTCTTTATATGTCAGTCTTAAGAACTGTAATCCAACATTTGCTTTGTTATTATCTAAATCAATGCAATTAATTTCTGGTTTAATTGAATTATAAGGTTAATTTTTCATCATTTTTATATTCAGCATTTACTAGAACTTGATTTCTTTTAATGGCAACAACTCTATGATTTGTAACCATCAAATAATCGTATTCTATCCCTTTTGTGAAAAATACCAGAAATCCCAAGAAGAAGTATTCTGAAAACTTATTTCCGATCTCTTTTTTATGAATAGAACTTTTCCTTCATCTTGAAACAACTCTTGTATTTCCTGTTTAATCACTCAATGATATTTTCAATTTTTCTACCATTTTAAATACATCTTCAAACGAATTGTAAAGTGGAACTGGTGCACAACGAATAACGTCTGGTTCTCTCCAGTCACTTACTACACCAGCCTCAGTCAGCTTGTTGTGCAAAGCTCTGTCTGCATTTTTCACTTGAATGGAGAGCTGGCATCCGCGTTCTTTTGGGTTGCTTGGTGTTATTATCTTTATGTCCGAGTTGTCTAGTTCATTGATTAGAAATTCGAAATAACCTGTCAGTTTTTCGGATTTCTCAATGAGTTTGTCCATTCCAACTTCGTTGAATAGATCTGCAGAAGCCTTTATTGCTGCCATGGACAATATGGGAGGGTTACTCAATTGCCAGCCTTCTGCTCCTGGTAGTACATCGAATTCACCTCGCATGTTGAAACGCGTTTCCTTGTTGTGACTCCACCAGCCTGTAAAGCGATTAAGCCCTTTGTTGTTTGCGTGGCGTTCATGTACGAAGCAGCCAGACAAGCTTCCTGGGCCTGAGTTCATGTATTTGTAAGTGCACCATACAGCGAAATCTGCTCCTGAGTCGTGCAAATCCAAATTGACATTCCCTGCTCCATGGGCACAGTCGAAACCAACTACACAGCCATTTTCATGACCTAGTTCCGTGATGCGTTTCAAATCGAAAAACTGGCCTGTATAGTAATTTACACCACCAATCATAACCAAAGCAATTTCATCGCCTTGTGCTTCCATAATGGTTTCCAAGTCCTCATAGCGAGCCAATTCCTCTCCTTCACGTGCTTTCCATAGGATAAGACCTTCCTTGTCATCATAACCGTGATGACGCAACTGGGATTCCACTGCATACTTGTCCGAAGGAAAGGCATCGGCCTCTATCAATATTTTATGCCGTTTGGGTGTTGGTCTGTAAAAACTGATCATCATAAAGTGGAGATTGGCAGTCAAGGTGTTCATTACCACAACTTCAATGGGTTTGGCTCCTACTACCTTGGCCATGCTTTCGGTTAGGAACTCATGGTAGGGCAGCCATGGGTTTTTTGCTTCCGTATGTCCTTCTACACCTAGATTGGCCCAATCCTCCAATTCTTGATTAATGTATGCTTTGGTTGCCTTTGGTTGTAGTCCTAGCGAGTTTCCGCAGAGGTATACCAATTCTTCACCGTTTTTGTCCTTGGGAATATGAAACTGATCTCTGTAGATGGAAAGTTCGTCCAATTCGTCCTGTTGTCTTGCGTAACTTAAAGTTGCTTTATTCATTTTGGAAAATAAAAAGGTCTTTAGGTGTAAATTATGGTAAATCGTTTCATATAATGAAACGATGTTTCAAAAATAAACATTATTTTTGAATAATAAAATGGATATGTCAAAAGATTGCCAAGCGATTGTGCTCTTTTTTGCCAAGATTTTAAAACGATGATTATTTTATGAATGAGGATGTCAAAGACCTAAATCTCTCGGTTGTAAAGGCCTTTACCATTTTGGATGCCTTTGTTGGGGACAAGAAGGAGTGGGGTGTGCGTGAATTGGCCAAAAAAACGGGTTACAACAAAAGTACCACGTATCGCTTGTTAAGTACTCTGGAGTCGTTGGGGGCACTGCAAAAGAACAATGAGGACAAATACCTTTTGGGACTCAAGTTATTTGAATTGGGGAACTTGGTGTCCATACACAAATCATTGAGAAAGCTGTCTAGAACACCTTTGGAGAACATAGCAAGGGAAATTAAGGAAACTGTACATTTTGGTGTGTTTGACAAAGGTCAAGTGTTGTATTTGAACAAGACGGAGAGTCCGCAAGGATTGAAGGTGAGCACTCAAATAGGATCTTACCAAAAGGCTTATTGTACTGCAATTGGAAAAGTGCTTTTGGCCTTTTCTTCAGAAGATGAAATAACAAAATATTTGAAAACGACGTCTTTGGATGCCTGTACCGAAAACACGATTACTGATGCCAAAGCTCTGGAGGTGGCATTGAAAAAGATACGGAAACAGCAATATGCCTTGGATATGGAGGAGTTGGAGCTGGGGCTCATCTGCATTGCGATACCAGTGTTTGGAAAAAACAATGACATCGTTGCCAGCATTAGTGTGTCCGGTCCTTCCAGTCGATTCAAATTGGAGAACATAGACAACTATTTAGCCATCATAAAAAAAGGTGCTCGTGAGATCGAGGAAAGTATAGCCAATTACAATTGATTTGGGGTTGCTGCGATTCCAATCTTTAGTCTGTTTTTTGTTTTCTTAGTTGTTTGAATTTTTCCATTCTTGGGTCAATCAGCCCATATTTATTAGACAGTTCCATTGGGATTTGCTTGTAATGCCCCTTAGGCATTCTTCCTTCTTTCATATTTACGATTCCTATCTTTGAGTTTTCAATTTCCGCTTTGAAATGATCAACTATTTCTTTTTGTGTCTCATCGATTAAAAGACAGTAATGAGAAGAGTAAATAGGGGTTCTTTTGCAAAGGCATTTTATGTCAAGAGAACCTATTTTACTTCCTTTGTTATTGAATATGTGCAATTCAGAAAGATCGAGCATCTTTGTTAAGTCCAATTCAATTTTTTTCAATTTATTGAATGAAACATTAAGTTTCTTTAGTTTTTTTGCATTTGATAGTGCTATGGGTAATTCTGTCAATTGATTATCGAAAAGAGAAAGGGAGGTGAGGTTTTTCATTTGCCCAATGGTTTCGGATATTGTTTTTAATTGATTAAACCCAAGTTCAACATACTGTAAGTGCTTTAGCTTGCTTAAATCGATGTCCAATTGTTGTAGTTGGTTGTTGAAAAAATTCATTTGAGTTAGCCTTTCAAGTTGACCTATTTCATTCGGAAGTTTTTTGATTGAGTTTCCATGGCCATACAAGTGTTCCAAATTTATAAGTCGTCCTATTGTATTTGGAACCTCAGTTAATTTGTTTGCAGAGAAATGAAGCCTTTTCAATTTTTGTAATTGTCCAATTTCGTAAGGTAGATATTCTATTTGATTGGCACTTACATCCAGAACTTCAATTTCCTTGAGATTAAAAAAACTAGAATCAATTTTAGAAATTTTATTACCATCCAAATAGATGACTTTAAGGTTTTTTAGCTTGGAGATTTTTTTTGGTATTTCCTTTATGTCGTTGTTTCTTAGGTTGAGGTTCGTAATATGAGTTAGGTCAAAGACCTTGTCAGGTATAGAGGCGAGTCCTTTGTTTGGAATGCTAAGTAGGCTTTCTTTGTTAGAATGAACAGTGTTTATTTTTTCGATTACTTGATCCATGCTTCCTTGGTTCTTTGTCTGTGTTTTCAATTCGAATAACTTCATTTTTCCTAGCTCGATTTTTTTTATAAAATGTTTGGCTTTCATTCTAGATTTTTCCCAGAATATATTTGTTTTAAATATTCAACGTGCGCAATCGTATTTTTATTTGGGTTCATGTTTCTTTTCTCCTATCAAGGTCTCATATTCTATGGACATCAAGAATTTTTTACTGTCAGGGTTCAAAATCAAGTTGTAGTTACCTTCGTAGATGCTAGGAATCCAATACTCACAAACAATCCCCCATTCAGACTTTGTGCAATTCGATGGCCCGTTGAAATAATACACTGTAGCATCTTTTTTCCAGCCAAGCAAAGACTGCATTTCCTTTGAGAAAATATCGTAGAACTCGTTTCCGGTAGCATTTTCAGTATGAATTGGTTTCAAATCATACAGATCCATATAGGAGTATTTGTCGTCTGGATAATCCACTTTCACAAAATACTCTTTCCATGTCTTTTCACAAAAATCCAAATTTATGAAATGGACCTTGCTCTTGTGTTCTTCCTTTAAATTGAATAGATAATGCCCATAACGATCAAAATGAGCTTTCCTTTCTTCTAATTTTGTCAACGATTTCACATCCTGTTTCTTTTCCCAGGATTCGATTATGGCATCGACATTGTCGAATTGATCTGCAAGTACCTTGGCTTCAATCAAAGGAATGCCGAGCTTGTCTGTCAAGATTCTGATTTTCTCTAGTTTGCCTTTCATTTTAAGGGGGTTCAATGTTTTGGTCAGACGTAAATGTTGGCACTGGTTTTTGGAACCTATGCAATATGGTGATTTTATATGGTTTTAGAGGGGAAGCAAAAAAAAGCTACTACTTATTGCCATTGTTGCAAGGCATTGTCCATTTGGTTTTTGAATTCAACCTTGTCGTCTACGTGGAGGGCCAAGTTTTTAAAATTTCGTTTTACTCCGTAAAGTCCAGTCAAGGTGCTTTCTTTTTTTAAATGAATGATGATGTTGTGACTTTCCAATTCACCCAAAAATGAAAGTTTGCGAGTTTTTTCGTTAATTTCGATGTCTTTGTATGAAATTTCCACACTGTGGATGTTCTTTAAATCTAAGGTCGATTCATTCATGATTCCATACCTGAGGAATAGTTTGTCGTTTTCGATGGATATAGGTCTTTTAAACATGGATTTTAAAAAACCGAAAATTTGAATTCCAGAATAAATGCTCAAAAAAGTCAAAATCCAAGCGGCGACATAGCTCCATTTTTCAAGTAAGACGTGCAATGCAACAGTTTCTATGGCAACGACTAGTATGATTGCCATGAGTAAAGCTACCGTTCCACTGTCTTTGTGGTATGAAAATTCATTGGGTTCCAATTTTCTTTTTTTCCAATAGAAGAACCCATAATAGAAAACAGCAATTTCGGTTACTATTGGAATTACTAGATTTTTAGGAAGTATTTCATGACAGGTGTTTTTCAAAGTTGTGAAAAAATCTACTGAAAACCCTTTTTTTTGTTTGAAGGATTTTATGGCCTTTCTAATGTTATAGACTACATATCCAACAACTGACAATTCCACTACTGGAAGAATCCAAGTTTTGAAAAGGCTCAAGTAATGTTGATTCTCCACAGGGAGTATTATTGAGCAAGTGACTACACCAAGAATTAAAAATGGAACAACGGTCGTTTTAGGAATGTTGGTTCTTCTAATTAGCATGAAGTAAATGAAAGGAACCGTCAATAGGAGGTCAAATGTGATTCCCATTGCCAAGTCATCTGGATTCATTTGAAACGATGACGTTTTGGTAAGAAAAACCATTAGCCCTACAATGAGGAGTGGAATTCCAAATATCATTAAATTTTTATGGAGATTTATCGTTTTGTCCATTGGTTTCCTAGTTGATGAATTTTTAATCCTTTAAATTTAAGGAATGTGCGAGAAAGAACAAAGAGGTTTCTTTATGATGAGAACTTGGTCTTGCAAGAGGTTGAGTTTTTAACTTTATTCTAAAAAATATAGTTGTGCAACAGCCATGGGTGTTAGGTTTAGTTTTTTATTAATTCATATGCTTTTTCTCCCAATTCATAAGAATGCGTGGTGTTGTTCATTTCTTTTTTGTGAAGACTAATATTTCCATCTTCATTGATAACCAATAGAAAAACAAAAGTTTTGCTTTCTTCGGTTAAGACATCTTCATATCCAATAATAAGGTCATAGTTGATGGGTGGCCCGCAATATATGTCTGTCGAAAAATAGAAAGTGAAATTTTCAAACTTTCCATAACCATTTGCAATTCCGTTTTCATCAATTTGAAAGTTTTTACTTAAAACTGTTCCTTCATTGTCTTTTAGAGTATAAGTTCCTTTTAAGGTTTTTTGTCTAGTATAGTAGTATAGAGGATTAGGAAACAAATGGTCATTGTCGAACCCGTTTGTAACCCTTATGTATTTTATGAACCTTTCAGCATGCTCGTTGCCTTCCGGTCTGTAAAGTGAAATTGAGTTGTCATTGACATTCCAAGTTAAATATGAAACCCAATCGTAATTGAAATAATGAATATCCGATGTCTTGTAATAGCCTGAAGAATCTTTCTGTCTTAAATTGACATTGAAGCTAAATTCACGAATCGTGTCATTGTTTTTAACAATATAATCGGAAACCTCGGGATGAATTATGTGGTCGTGAAGTTCGGCATATCCTATGTTTAAGACCCCATTTTTAATCTCAATTGGATTAATTCGAAGTCCAACAGGATAATTGTAATCAAATGCATTTTTTGATTTTATTGCGCTTTTTGTATTCTCAAAAGAATTATGGTAATCTTCGGCAATCCAAATTCCTTGTAAGGTATTCAGGTCTTCGATAGCCTTTTGTCCATAGGAAATAAAGCCTGAAAATAGTATTGTGACGGTTATCGTGAATCTCATTTTAAATTAAGCTTAACTATTTTATAAGGCAATGACCTGTGTTTGTTTTCTGTATGTCTAAAGTATGGTTTTTATTTGGATGTCTGTAAAGTTTAAATTCCAATCTTCATCACCTTTCTTATGTTCCAATGCAATTTTTATTCCGTTGAAATTCTTGTAATTTTCAAATGTATTTGTCAATGAAGCTTTGGTGGCGTTGCCTTTTCTAAAAACCCATTCTCTAATGATGTAATCGTCATCGTAGAAGATGTCATAGGCATCTCCAGGTGTGTAACCTCCAGTTTCAGGATAAGTAAGTGTGGTCTTGTTTAGTGGCTTGTTGCCAATTGGAGATTCTGCATTTGTCGGGGGACTTAGATATGCATTTTTGTCCCAAACCAATTGAAAGGGAAAGAGAGCCCAATATTTGTCGTTTACAAAGCCTTGATCCACTTTTATGTTCGTACTGTCTATCTTGTTTGTATGGTAGGTGATGGTGTCTCTTTTGCCCATCATTGTGACGACATTGGTTCTTGGGTTCCATTTCCAAGAGCGGTGATAATGCTTGGATTGTCTGTCGACATTGAAGGTGAATTGAATCTCCGAAACGTTTTTCCAATTCCCATAGCCATGGGCATAGGCAATGTTTTCGGCAAGGGACAATACTTTTTCTGGAGCTTCCTCAGATTTACAAGCGCATAGGCAAATCAATGCGATGATTAGCAAACGGTACATGATATGATTTTTTTTCAAAGCTATGTAATATTGATTAGCTTTGATGAAAATTAACATACAATGAATGATAATTCTAAATATTTTACAGCAAACAAAGCAACTTGGAATGAAAAAGTGAAAGTTCACTCCAAAAGCGACATGTACGATATGAAAGCCTTTAAAAAAGGAAAGACTTCATTGATGCCATACGAATTGAATGCACTGGGAGATGTAAATGGCAAGTCGCTTTTGCATTTGCAATGTCATTTCGGACAAGATACGTTGAGTTGGAGTAGGATGGGAGCCAAATGTGTTGGCGTAGATCTGAGTGACGAAGGTGTAAAATTGGCCAAGGAGTTGAACGAGGAATTGAATTTGGATGCCAAGTTCGTATGTTGCAATGTCTTGGATACATCCAAGCACGTGAAGCAAACGTTCGACATCGTTTTTACCAGCTATGGGGTGATTGGATGGTTGCCAGATTTGAAACCTTGGGGCAAAATGATAGCGGAACGATTGAATCCAGGAGGCTCATTTCACATCATCGAGTTTCATCCCATAGTATGGATGTTCGATTATTTGGATGAGAAATCCGAAATGAGATATGGTTACATGCAGGAAGAAGTAATCTATGAAGAGTACCAAGGTACCTATGCGGATACCAATTCCAAAATGACGACCAAAGAGTATGGTTGGAATCACGGGTTGAGCGAGGTCGTGAATGCATTGACAGAAGCTGGCTTGCAAATAGATTATTTGAATGAATATGATGAAGCTCCATATAATGTTTTGCCAGGTCTCGTGAAGACCCAATCGGGAAATTATGTTACCAAGCACAAGTTGTATCCTCTCATTTTTGAAATAAAGGCAACTAAATTGTAATCATTGACAATTAGATCATTACAAGGTGATTTTTGACAAAGTCAAAAAAAGAAACAAGCACTGTGTCAATGCTTGTTCTTTTTCAATACTTCTGGCATTCTTGCCTGAAAGCGTCTAAGCCTTGGGATGGAAACTTGTTTGATGTAACCCTGATTGGGGTGCAGTCTTTCATAATTTTGATGATAGTCTTCTCCTATCCAAAATTTTAAAAAGGGATAGACTTCTGCAGCAATCGTCTTTCCTAATTTTTTTGCCAAAGCTTCTTTTTTTGTTTTTATGATTTGCTTTTGCGCATCGTTTTGGTAGAAGATGATGGATCGGTATTGCGAACCCCTATCTGGTCCTTGTCCATTTACTTGTGTAGGATTTTGAGATGCGAAATAGACATCTACCAAGGTGTCAAAGCTCACTATTTTAGGATCGTAGATAACCTCCACTGCTTCTGCATGGCCAGTTCTACCCGTGTTGCTTGTTTCGTAAGTCGGATTTTTCGTGTGACCTCCCGAGTACCCATTTATAACTTCACTAACGCCATTAACGCTTTCATAGATGGCTTCCACACACCAAAAGCAGCCGCTTGCAAAATATGCTTTAGCCATTCCGTTTTCCATAGGAACTTCTATCGGGGTTGCCGTTTTTACCTGTTCTTGTTTTGGGTTCTGTGCCGTATTTTGGCAACTGAACAATAAGAGTATTGCTATTATTGGAATTATTCTTTTCATTGGATTAATATATTTTTGGGTTTGTCGAATAAATATGGTTAACCTTAACGATCAAGAGTTAAAATTATATTTATACCAATTCCAATTTGAAATGACTGTAAAAGAAAATAGTGTCTTATTCCTGTCATTTCAAATTGGAATTGGTATAAACGAAAAAAGCCTTTACTAAATTTAGTAAAGGCTTTTTAATATGCTATTCAAGGAAAATTACAATTTTTTAAACATTTTTTCCATTTTCTCCTTTTGTTCCATGGCCAAAAGTTCATCCACTAGGATACGACCACTATGCTCATCTGTGATAATTTTTTTACGAGCCCCAATTTCCATCTGTACTTGTGGTGGAATCGTAAAGTAAGACCCTCCAGAAGCGCCTCTTTCAATTGGAACTACAGCCAAGCCATTTTTCACGTTATTGCGAATTCTGTTGTATGCTTTTACCAAACGCTCTTCGATTTTCTTTTTGTAATCTTCGGATTTTTTGATCAAAGCCTCTTCTTCCTTCTCTGTTTCTGATAAGATGGCATCCAGCTCGCTTTTCTTGTGTTTGAGGTGAGTTTCTCTTTCTTTTGCGTGTTGCTTCGTTTTTTCGACAACTTCCTTCTTTTGCTCTATCTGTGCTCTAAACTCCCTGATGTGTTTTTCAGCTAGTTCGATCTCAAGTTCTTGATATTCTATTTCTTTGGTGATAGAGTTGTATTCTCTGTTGTTTCTAACGTTCTTTTGCTGTTCGCTGTATTTTTTGATAAGTGCTTTGGACTCTTCGATGCTATTTTTCTTTGCATTGATTTCATTGTCTACGGACTCAAGACTTGCAACAAGTTTTTCTAATCTCGCATTTAATCCAGCAACTTCGTCTTCCAAATCGCTAACCTCCAAAGGAAGTTCTCCACGTACATTTCTTATTTCATCAATTCTCGAATCGATTAATTGTAAATCGTATAAAGATCTTAAGCGTTCTTCTACAGTTACTTCTTTACTCTTTGCCATATTTTAAAAATACTTAACAGGATTGGTATTAGTGTTTGATAAAACGACTGCAAAATTAGTGAATTTTTTTGTAAGATGTGTTACTAAACCATTTTTTGTGAACTGTTCGCTTTCATAATGCCCAATATCCGCTAAAATAATTTGGTCTTCAGCAGAAAAGAAATCATGATACTTGAGATCTGCGGTTATGAATATGTCTGCTCCCATCGCTTTGGCTGCACCAATGGCAAAACTGCCAGAGCCACCTAGGACTGCCACTTTCTCTATGGGTTTGCCCAACAATTTGGAATGACGGATGGCATTCGTATTCATTTTGGTTTTCAGGTACTCTAAAAACCTTGTTTCTGGCATTGGTGTCTCCAGCTCACCTAGCATTCCCATTCCAATGTTTTGATTTTTGTTTTCCAAAGTCGTGATTTCATAGGCGACTTCTTCATAGGGGTGATTTTGAAACAAGGTCTTTATGATCGTGGATTCGAGGTGTTTTGAAAAGGTGACGCCAATTTGCGTCTCTTCTTCATAATGGGTTTCTCCTTTGCTTCCTTTCGAGGGGTTGGAATCTTCATTGCCATTGTATGTACCTATGCCTTCAACATTGAAACTACAGTGGTCATAATTGCCTATGTTGCCGGCTCCAACTTGAAATAAAGCTTTTCGCAATGTTTCCGCTTCGGATTTGGGAACGAATGTGGTCAGCTTTTTTATGGTTTGAGCCTGCGGAATCAATATTTTCTTGTTTTGCAAATTCAATTGATCGCAAATCATGTCATTAACACCATTTTTATGGTTGTCCAAGGCAGTATGTATGGCATAGATGGAGATGTCGTGCTTTATGGCCTTCAAGACAACGCGTTCTACGTAGTTCTTACCTGTTATTTTTTTCAAGCCCTTGAAGATGATGGGGTGAAAACTGACAATTAAATTGCATTTGTTTTCTATGGCTTCGTCTACTACGGCTTCCAATGTGTCTAATGTAACCAAAACTCCGGTTAGGGGAGCGTTCTTATCACCTACGAGCAATCCTACATTGTCAAAATCCTCGGCGTAGGCCAAGGGAGCAAAAGTTTCGAGGTGATTGATGACGTCTTGAACAATCATATTATTTTGTGAATTGATTTAGAAACAAATATAAAATATTTACTTTCGTTATGATGAATGATCTTGCCGTAAAGTTTAAAATGGACATTGTGAAGGTTGTCATCTTTTCAAGAATGATTACATGAAGTTATTAAGATACATAGCATTTCCTTTCATGCCTTTTTATTATGCGGTGACTTGGATGCGCAACATACTTTACGATTTTGGCGTAAAATCATCCAAATCCTATGATTTCCCCTTGATTTGTGTAGGGAACTTAAGTACTGGCGGAACTGGTAAGACGCCAATGGTGGAGTATTTGATTAGATTGCTGAAAACAGATTGCAATTTGGCCACATTGAGTAGAGGCTATGGCCGTAAGACCAAAGGTTTTCAAATAGGGACGGAAACGGCTTCTGCAGAAATTCTAGGTGATGAACCCTTTCAGTTTTATAGCAAATTTTCCGATGACATCCGTGTTGCAGTAGATGGAGATAGACAAAATGGGATTGCCAAATTGCTTGCTTTGAAACCAACTCCCGAAGTCGTTGTTTTGGATGATGCCTTTCAGCATAGAAAGGTGAAAGCAGGGTTCAACATTCTACTGACGACATTTGCCAACCCCTATGTAGACGATTGGGTGTTGCCAACAGGCAACTTGCGAGAGCCTAGGACAGGAGCTAAACGAGCTCAGGCAATTATGGTGACCAAATGCCCCGAGGGCATTAATGAAGTAGAAAAGAAGAAGATCATTGACAAGATTAAACCAAAGAATGGGCAGAATGTGTTTTTTAGCACGATTTCCTATGGTAAGTCCGTAATCTCCAAAAAAGATGCTCTCGAATTGAAGACATTGCCAAAATTCACTTTGGTCACAGGTATCGCAAATGCAGAATCGTTGGTGACTTTCTTAAAACAAAAACATTTGGATTTCAGTCATTTGGAATATAAGGATCATTATCATTTTTCGGAAAATGACGTGAAGGACATCGCAAAAAATGATTTGATTGTTACTACCGAAAAAGATTATATGCGTCTCAAGGATTGGGAAGCATTGAACGGCAAGCTGTATTACTTGCCAATTGAAACCCAAATAGACGAATCGGAGGTGTTTGATGGTTTGGTAAGGAAATTTGTTTTCAATTAATTATTCATCAGGAACCAAGGCATTGAACAGCTTGCGTTCAAAATCTTCTTGTTTGAAGGGTTTGGAGATGATGTTGTTGAAACCAGCTTCTTCAAATTCTTGCATTTTGTCTTCTATGGTGACGGCAGTCAAAGCAAATATGGTAAGATTCTTGTCAAAGGTTCTTATGATTTTGGTCGCCTCTATGCCGCTAATGCCTGGCATGTGTATGTCCATTAGCACGACATTGTAATTTGTTGTTTTAACGCGGTCTACGGCTTCTTCTCCGTTGTCTACGACATCACAATTCAAGTTCATCTTGTTTAAGATCTTCTTTGTGATCATTTGATTGATCTTGTTGTCCTCCACGACCAATATTTTAATGTTGCTCAATTCCAGTTCGTTGACTTCGTTGAAGTAGTTTATCTTTTTCTCCTTTACGACTTCATTGGTATATTGCATGGGAATTTCAAAAAAGAAGATGGAACCTTTACCCAATTCGCTCTTAAGGTAGATCTTTCCTTTTAATATGTCTATGAGGCCTTTTACAATGGATAATCCCAAACCTGTTCCCCCATATTTGCGGTTGATCTGTATGGAACCTTGTGAAAAGCTTTCAAAAAGGTGCTCCTGCTTTTCCTTGCCAATGCCAATGCCATTGTCTTCAACTTCAAAACGGACATTGTAAATGCCATCCTTTTCATCAATCTTGGTTGTTCTGATCCAGATGTCCCCGTCTTTGGTGAACTTTATGGAGTTGCCAATGAGGTTAATCAATATTTGTGATATTTTCAATTGATCGGCATTGTAGTTCAAAGGAAGCGTTTCGTCGTACTCCAAATGTATTTTGATGTTATTGTCCAAGGCAGAGTTGTTCAAAGCTGAAATAACGTTGGATATCTTCTTTTTCAGGTTGAAGGTCTCTGGTTCGATGTCGACTTTGTTTGCTTCGATTTTGTTTATTTGAAGAATGTCGTTGATGAAGGTCAATAGATAATCTCCTGAAAATTTCAAGGATTTCAAATGTTGTATTTGATTTGGTTTTGGGTTTTCATCCAATAGCATGTTGGTTAAACCTGTAACGGCATACAAAGGTGTCCTGAGCTCATGCGTCACCGTAGATAGAAAGTTAGCCTTTGTCCTGGAAGCCAATTCGGCCTTTTCCTTGGCAATTATCAATTCTGCATTCTTCTTGTGCAAGACATTGTTGGATTTGAGCCTGATGTTGTTGTTCTTATATAGAGAGAGGGTCAAAAGCGATAGTATCGTAATCAATGCGATGCTCAATATCGTGGTAAGTTGGTTGAATGTATTGGATTTCGAGGGCTTTTTAATGGTCGAGGATTCTGCATCCAAATCAGTATTTGGATCTTTCTTCGAAGTCAACAATCTGTTTTCGGGAATTAGATTGGCCTTTCTTGCTACCGAAATGGAATCTGATAGCTTGATGTGGAACTTCAAATAATCATTCGATAGTTTCAAATTGCCATCGCTATGGTACAAGTTGCTTAGTATTATGCTGCCATCTTTCAATATCTCGCCATAATTGTTGGTTTTGGCAATGTCGAAGCCATCATTGGCATTTTCCAGAGCTTTTCCCAAATGGTTTAAATGATGTAGTGCTTTTCCCAATTGAAGCAATCCACTACTCAAGATGCTATCCAATCGATTCTGTTTGGCTATTTTGATGGTCTTTTCCAGTGTTGTTTTTGCTTTCTCGAAATTTTGGGTTTCCAGAAAGGCTTTCCCCTTGTTCAACATGACTTCTGCCTCCAAAGAATATAGGCGTTCTTGGCGAAAGATCATTTCTGCGGAATTGAAATATTCTATGGCTTGATCATAATCCTTTTTTGCCATATAGGCATTGCCAATGATGTTGTATGTCTTGGCAAGGTTTTCGACATTGTTGCCTGCTCTTTGGATTTCTATGGCCTTAATCAACGTTTTTATGGCTTCGTCGGGGTTTTCCAACTTGCATTGGAGTTTGCCTATCTTGGAGTAGATGTACCCTATGTTTTCCTTGCTATTCATATTGTTGGCAAGGTTCAATGCTGATTCCAAGTCTAATAGTGCTAGGTAGTAGTTGTCGTTGTCTATGTTCTTTTGAGAAGAGGCTATTGCAAGATCAATTTTTGCTTGTGGAGACTCAATATCATCTTCTGTCATGTTTTGAGCACAGACTCCCATACTTAAAAACAGAAAAAAAGCACAAATAAAATTGTAGGAAAAGAGCATTTATGTGTTGTTTTACCAACAAATATAATTTTTTTTATACTAAAGGGGTCTTTTTTTCAGACAAATTGAATATTAGGTCTATTACCCTGTTGGAATAGCCAGTTTCATTGTCATACCACCCAATGATCTTAACCATGTTGCCAATTATGGAAGTCATTTGCGCATCAAAAATGCAAGAATGGGGATTGCCTACGATATCTATGGAAACTATGGGGTCTTCGGTATATTCCAAGATGCCTTTGTATTTCGTTTCAGATGCCCTTTTGAAAGCGTTGTTGATTTCCTCAATGGAAACTGTGTGCTTCACATTGAAGGTTATGTCCGTAAGTGATCCGTTGGCTACGGGAACCCTTATTCCACACCCTCCTATGACGTTCGCCAAATCCGGGAATATCTTGGTCAAGGCCTTTGCAGCTCCTGTAGTTGTCGGTACGATGGATTGTCCAGCTGCACGGGCACGACGCAAATCCCTATGTGGTTGGTCATGCAAACTTTGGTCGGTAGTGTAGGAATGTATTGTCGTTATGTATGCTTGGTTGATGCCACAAAGCTCATTTATTATGGCAATCATTGGAGCAGCATTGTTCGTGGTGCATGAGGCATTGGAAATTATGCGCTCACTCCCGTCCAGAATATGTTCGTTGGTACCAAGAACTATGGTCTTTATGTCGTCTCCCTCAGGAGGAACGCTCAAAATGACCTGCCTTGCTCCATTTTCTATATGGTATTGAAGACTCTCTGAGGTCTTGAATTTTCCTGTAGCTTCCACTACGATGTCCACATCGAAAGGAGACCAATCCAAGGTCTTTGGGTGTGCCTCGTTCAATAGCGTTACCGAATTCTCATTGACGACGATATGACTGTCATCATATGAAATGTCGGCTTTGAAGATTCCGTGAATGCTATCATATTTTAGTAAATGGCTTAATGTTTTTGCATCAGCCAAATCATTTATTGCAACGACTTTTACATTTGAATATGCATCCAAAAGGCGAAAGACACGCCTACCTATGCGTCCAAAACCATTTATTGCAACAGTAATCATTAATTAATGTGTTTTTGAGCTTTGTAAGACGAACGCACCAATGCGCTACTTTCAACGTGGCGGAATCCTAATCCCAAACCAATTTCCTTGTATTCGGCAAATTGATCCGGTGTTATGAATTGTTTTACGGGCAAATGTTTTTTGCTTGGTTGCAGGTATTGGCCTATGGTAACGACATCCACATCATTGTCTCTCAAGTCATGCAATGTTTCTATGACTTCTTCGCGAGTTTCCCCCAAGCCCAACATTATTCCAGACTTTGTACGACGTTGCCCTTGTTGCTTCAGGTATTTCAAAACGCCCAAACTTTTATCGTACTTGGCTTGTATGCGTACTTCGCGAGTTAATCGTCTTACGGTTTCAATGTTGTGGGAGACTACTTCTGGAGCTACTTCCACGATGCGATCAATATGTCTTTCTATGCCTTGAAAATCTGGGATAAGCGTTTCAAGGGTGGTCTCAGGGTTCATTCTACGGACGGCCTTTACGGTTTCTGCCCACATGATGCTTCCCATGTCTTTCAAGTCGTCACGGTCTACACTTGTTAAAACGGCATGCTTGATTTTCATTATCTTTATGGAACGTGCTACTTTTTCTGGCTCATCCCAATCCACTGTCTCCGGCCTTCCCGTCTTTACACCACAAAAACCACAAGATCGTGTACAGACATTTCCTAGAATCATGAAGGTGGCAGTCCCTTCTCCCCAACATTCCCCCATGTTCGGGCAACTCCCAGAAGTACAGATGGTATTTAGTTTATACTTGTCTACCAAACTGCGGAGCTCTGTATATTTCTTGCCAGTCGGGAGCTTTACACGTAACCATTTCGGTTTGGGTTGTCTTTGTTCAGGTAGTATTACGGAATGAGTTTCACTCTTCATAAATGCATTGTTTCTTGAGAGGCAAAGATACGAAGTATTCTATTAATTATTCAATAAAGTGACAATATACCAAATGCTGAAACCGATGAGGAAAACGATGCCGGAAATACTTAGTAGATGCATGAATCTTGATGGCCTCCATGGCTTTGGAGTATGTCTCCCCTTAATTAGAAGGTAGTTGATGATGGCATAGAAGGGAGCTGTCAAAAACGATAGGATGGTAGCGATTTTTATGAGTAGTCCCATTTCTGAGGCCAAGCAGAAAAAAATGAGGAGGGTTCCAATGGACAACAACGAAATCCAAAACAAATAACCACGCTTTATGGGTTTTTCAATCAGGAGCTCCGCAGTTTTGTGCATCGCTCTAGGTGAAGCGTCCAATGTTGTCAACGTAGTACTGAACATGGTTGTGAAAGCTGCTACTCCAATGATCACATAAGCCCAGTTGCCTAGACTGTTCGTGTACATTTGTATTAGTTGGTTGGAAAAAGCACCAGCTTTGTTGCTAAAGGTTTCCCCGCTATTGAACATTATCAGATAGCCTAAGAGCACGAAGCCAATTCCCAAGACAATGGTGCCTATGTATCCAATGTTAAAATCCAACAAAGCAGATTTTGGCGTATAGTCCGTCGTATCCTTTCTCTTTTCTACAGCCCAAAGCGAGTGCCAAATGGAAATGTCCAAAGGGGCTGGCATCCATCCCATGAAGGCGATGAGGAATGCTACTTCCAAGCCTTGAGGGATTTTTTGAACCAATGACATTGAATTGTTGTTTTTTGCCAACGCAAAAGCGACGGCGAAAAGCGTGCTGATGGTGAGTGTAAGGATGATGACCTTGATCAACTTGTCCAGTAATTTGTATTTGCCAACAAACAAGGTGATCAGGCAGATCAAAAGGATGATGGCTGTCCAAATTTGAATGCTCGATATCGTCATGTTGCCAATGACAATTGGACTGAAGTCGCCTAAAAGTGTCGAAGCCAAGCCAGCAGTGACTATGGTAACAGCTGTTTGTATAGTGAACATCGTGGCGAAAGTAATGACGAAGTACGCCGTTAGTACCCCTTTGCCCAACTTCTTGTAACCTTCCAATAGACTTTCGCCAGTTGCAGATGCATAACGGGGGCCAAACTGAAAGAATGGATACTTGAAAAGATTTACAAGCAGCAAGGCCCATAGAAGCCCCAATCCAAAATCCGCGCCAGCACGAGTGGATTGTACCAAGTGCGACACACCTATGGCGGCGCCTGCAAACAACAACCCTGGGCCTAATTTTTTTAGTGAAATCATTTATTTCTTGTTAATAATCTCTGCCAACAGCTTTTTGGCACGTAGTAGCTTTACTTTTACGTTGTTCATTGGTTCGTTTAATTCTTCGCTGATGTCCTTGTAACTCAATTCTTGAAAATAACGAAGATTGATGACTTCCTGATAATGCGGTTTCAGTTTTTTGATGTCGCGAAGTAGTTTGGCTAGATTTTGCTCTGTAATCAATTTGTCCTCGGGAGAAGGGGAATCATCCAATACGTTGTAGATTTTGTCGTCTTCATGGTCTGAAATCTTCGAATTGATGGAGCTTTTTTCTTTTCTGACCAGGTCGATGTGAATGTTTTTGGAGATGGTAATCAACCAAGTTTTGAACTTGTAGTCCTCATTGTAGGTCTTTATTTTGTCGAAGGCTCTGGAAAATGTTTGAATGGTGACATCCTCGGCATCATTTTCATTTTCAATCCGTTTTAATTGAAAACCATATACGCTATCCCAAAATTCATCCAATAAGAAATTAAATGCTTTTTGATCGTTTAGTTTGGCCTTTCTTATAGCTTCTTTTATTTCCAATGTTTTGGTTTTGATATAAGATTGGTTATAAATATAGTTAATTGAAAAAGAATTAGAAACAATTCCAAAAAAGGAAGTAAGGGCAAAACATCGATTTCATTTAGTTTTTTTGCTGAAAAACCAACGATTAGAAATTGAATGAAGATTCTAAAAATGATTAACATCAGAACAAACTCCCAATAGAACGAGAAGGCTAAAAGCGTAGCCGACAATAGCCAAAATAACAATTGAGAGCCGTAAAAGAATACTAGTATGCATTTATGGATGAACTTGTAGTTGTTCGCAGTGGACACATGTCTCCTTTTTTGTCTAAACCAATCCTTGAAGCTCGTTTTTGGGTTGGATGTGGTAAAACTCTTTTTTGAAATTGAAATACTCGTGTTGGTAGAGTCTGCGGCCTCGTTTACAAACAAGTCATCATCACCGGAACGAATGTCTATGTGGTTTATGAAGCCGTTAGTCTTGAAGAACTCCGATCTGTTGTAAGCCAGATTGCGACCTACTCCCATATAGGGAATTCCTATTTTAGCCAAGGAGAAATATTGAATCGCCGTCAATAGGGTTTCATAGCGAATCAACTTGTTTAGGAATGAATAGTTATGCTTGTTATAGGCGCCATAACCCAAAACAATGGTGGACGATTTGGAGAAGTTATCGCACATTGTCCTTATCCATTGGTCGGAAACAGGTTTACAATCTGCATCCGTGAATAACAGATTTTCATTTTTTGCAGCTTTGATTCCCAATGTCAATGCATATTTCTTGTTGCCCCAAAAGGCTTCGACGTTTTTTACGTTTACAATTTTAACGTTATCGTATTTTTTTGAAAAGGACTCCATCACCTCAAGCGTATCATCATGAGAGGCATCATTGATCAAAACGACTTCGAAAGCGGGGTAATCCTGATTTAGGATGGATGGGAGATGGTCTTTTAAGTTTTTTGCTTCGTTTTTAGCACAAATTATAACGGAAACATCTATGCTTTTGGAGCTTTTATTGGAAGATTTGTCAAATGCAAATTGACCAAAGACAATACCATAGAATACGACTTGTATACAAACCACAACGACAAAGCTGTAGAATACAACATCAAGTATGATCATATTGCCCTATGAATGTTGAGGTTCGTTGCAATCGGCGTATTGGTCTGGTGTTTTTCCACAAAAACCACAAGCTTCTCCTTCTTTGTTCAACATGGGATTTTGACTTGCACAAGTTCCTGCGAATTTACCATCTTTCTTTGCCCAGATCTTAATGGCAATTCCTGCAACGGCCAATCCTAATAGCGCTAATGTGATTAATAAAAGTTTCACGTGTTTTTTATGTTTTAAATAATTGGGAGTACAAAGATAACGGTTTTAAAACATTATTTAAATAAAGTCGTACAGATAGTTATGAAGTGGTTTCAACGATTTTTTCAAGAGATTAGTCGAATTGCTACAAAAATTGACTAGCAATTGGATTTTATAAAAAATGAGTTTTATACCTTTTCGTATTATTAACCAATCATTTTATTTTTTATGAAAAAATTATTAGCAGAATTTTTTGGAACTTTTTGGCTTGTCTTTGGAGGGTGCGGTAGTGCCATCTTTGCTGCAGCTTTCCCTGAACTAGGTATCGGTTTTGTAGGTGTGGCATTGGCATTTGGATTAACTGTTTTAACTATGGCATATGCGGTTGGGCACATTTCTGGAGGACATTTCAATCCTGCAGTGTCTTTTGGTCTTTGGGCTGGAGGAAGGTTTCCTGCAAAAGACTTGTTGGGTTATGTCATAGTCCAAGTAGGAGGTGGTTTGTTGGCTGCTGGAGCATTGTATCTTATAGTGTCTGGAAAAGAGAACTTCACTGGCGTGGGGAGCTTTGCAGCCAATGGATATGATGCATTGTCACCTGGAGGTTTTTCCATGCTATCCGGATTGATCACAGAATTTTTGTTGACTCTATTTTTCTTGATCATCATCTTGGGAAGTACGAGTACTAGAGTACCGAAAGGATTTGCTCCAATTGCCATAGGTTTGGGACTGACACTTATTCATTTGGTTAGCATCCCCATTACCAATACGTCTGTAAATCCTGCACGATCAACAAGTCAAGCCTTGTTTGCTGGAGGAGATTACCCTGCACAACTGTGGTTGTTTTGGTTAGCTCCAATTGCAGGAGCCATTGTTGCAGGATTCATTTATAAAGTTATATTCGATAAGGAGGAGAGGTGAGTTTTTATAATATGAAAGCTCGTCTAAAATTATTTTAGACGAGCTCTTTGTTTTTTTAAGAAGAAGTTCTAATCGTTGAGCTTCAATTCTATTTCTGCAACGGGTATGTCTCCAGAAGTGTTTTGACTTCCTCCTTTAGGTTCTATCGTAATGGTGAGTCCCAAAGCATCTTCCGTATATGGGATTTTTTGTAGACGTCTATCGGTTTCACTCAAAATACCGAGGTTAACCATCTTGTCCTGTACTTCTGCCCACATTTGGAAGCATTTTTCGCCAGGTAATGCTGGCAATGCTATGACATCTATCATCGATGTTTTTTCTTTTGGATTTATATAGGCTACCGTTTTAAGGTTTTTTGCTCTCTTGTTACCCTTCAAAATGTATTTTTCGGTCTCAGGATTGTTAAGCTGCGCAAATTGTTCCATCAATAATTCCAATCTGGAATTGTTTTCATCTATGTCGTTCCTTAAATCGAAAAGTTCTTCTACTACTATTTGGTTCTCACTTGCCAATTTCTGATTTTGCATGAAAAAGTAAAAGGAAGAGCCGGCAAACAACAATGCAGTTATGCTGGCGGCCACACTAAAGCTATACCAATATTTTTTTGGTTTTTGTTGAAGTGCAACAACGGGTTTTTCGTCCAATTCACTTAAGATGGAATTCAATAAATGGGCTGGTGCCTTTACGGCATTAGCTTGAGAAACAAATTCCAACTGATCTTGAAGCTTGTCGTATGTAGCTTTTACATCAGGGTATCTGTCAATGTATTCTTCTACCTTAAGACTCTCTTTAGGTGAAGTCTGACCGATTAGATATCTATCTAACAGACCAGAGTTTAAAAAAGTATTTATATCAACATTCATCATACTTGTTTGTTAAGGATTGTAAATCTTCTTCAATTCACGTAATCCTATTTTTAATCTAGACTTTATAGTTCCTAACGGAATATTTAATTCGTCGCTCGCTTCTTGCTGTGTCATTCCCTCGAAAAAAAGAGCGTTTATGACTATTTGATATTTTAAATCCAAACTACTCATGTGTTTTTGTATGTCTAGAGTATCTTGATTTAAGCTATCGGAAGTCAACTTATATACGTTGGAAGCTTCTATTTGGATTTCCTTGCTAGTTTTATTGTTTAATGATCTTACCTTGTCTATAGAGGTGTTATACACGATTCTATACAGCCAGGTAAAGAGTTTTGCCTTCTCTGGATTGTAGGTTTTTCCTTTCTTCCAAACTTTGATAAAGCTTTCTTGAAGGACGTCTTTTGCCAAATCGTCATCAGTGATTACTTTTTTTATTACGCCCAAAAGCGCATCTGAATAGTTTTCGTATAACAACGAAATGGCTTTTTTATCACCATCCCGCATCAGGTCTACAATATCTTTTTCTATTGTTGTATTCAATTTTAAGGGAGTGTTCTTTGTTACTTGTTTAACAATCATATAGAGAAGTTATTGCGTTGACTTATAAAATATTAACTTCAGTTTCTATTGAGATGTTAAATATACGATAAATAGTCTTTTGAATCAATTTTGAAAGCGCCAAGATGTTTTCTCCTTTGGCATCTCCATAATTGACAAGGACAAGGGCTTGGTTTTTATGTACGCCATAATTGCCAAAAGTCTTGCCTTTGAACCCTGCTTTCTCAATAAGCCAGCCCGCAGGTACCTTAACTTCGTTTTTTGAAACGATGTAACTTGGGGCGTCAGGGAAATTGATTAGCAAAGCTTTGAAATCTTCCAATGGAATTACAGGGTTTTTGAAAAAACTACCACTGTTCCCTATTTTTTTCGGATCTGGCAATTTACTTTCACGAATGGAGATTACTGCTTTGGAGATATCTTGGATCGTTGGATCTTTTACATTCATAGTCTCCAATTGGGTCTTGATGGCACCATAGTTGGTGCGGAATTGATGGTTGTTTTTGGTAAGTTTAAAAATAACGCTGGTAATTATGTACTTTCCCTTTGCTTTCTGCTTGAAGATGGAATTGCGATAATCAAATGCACATTCCTCCTTGTTGAAGGTCTTCATTTCCAAAGTTTCCAAGTTCAGCGCTTCACAAGAAACAAAATGATCTTTTAGCTCTACACCGTATGCACCTATGTTTTGAATGGGGGACGTTCCTACGTTACCAGGAATCAGAGACATGTTTTCCAAGCCTCCAAAGTCTTTGTGCAAGCACCATAGAACGAATTCGTGCCAGTTTTCACCAGCTTCGGACTTTACCATAGCTGATGAACTGTCTTCCGATACAATGGAAATGCCTTTTAAATCGACATGGATAACCAAGGCTTCTATGGGTTTTGTAAGCAACATGTTGCTGCCTCCTCCCAATATTAGCTTTTCGGGGAAGTCTTCTAGTTTCAAAACCGATTTGAGTTCAGGCAATGACGTTACCGAAACAAAATGCTTCGCCATCACATCAATACCAAAAGTGTTATATGGTTTTAAAGATATGTTCGATTTTATGTGCACTAATCCTTATAGACTTTTAAAGCTTCTTTTATAATGTTCACGGCTTTTTTCAAACTTTCCTTATTAAGTACGTATGCAATCCTTATTTGGTTTAGACCGACTCCGGGCGTAGAATAAAAACCTGCAGCAGGGGCAACCATAACAGTCTCGTTGTCAATGGAAAAGCTCTCTAAAAGCCATTGCGCAAATTTGTCACTATTTTTTATTGGCAACTCTGCAATGCAATAAAATGCACCTTTTGGATTGGCAACTTTTATGCCTTCTATGTTTTTCAATTCACTTATTAAGGTGTTTCTTCTTTCCACATACTCCTCAATGACATCATCAAAATAACTTTGTGGAGTAGCCAATGCAGCCTCACTGGCAATTTGTGCCAACGTTGGAGGGCTCAATCTTGCTTGTGCAAATTTCAAAGCGGTTTGTATCACCTCTTTGTTTTTAGAGACCATGCAACCAATTCTCGCACCGCACATGCTGTAACGTTTGGAGACGGAATCTATGATTATGGCATGTTCGATCAAGCCCTCTTCTTGAAGGATGGAGTAATGGGTTGCTCCATCATAGGCAAACTCACGATATACCTCGTCCGCAATTAAGAACAAGTCGTGCTTCTTTACTATGGCTGACAATTTTTGTATTTCTTCCTTGGAGTAAAGGTAACCCGTTGGATTTCCTGGGTTGCAGATAAGTATGGCTTTTGTTTTAGGTGTAATCAGCTTTTCAAACTCTTCGATTGGAGGTAATGCGAAATTATCTTCTATTTTTGAGATTACTGGTACCACATTCACTCCAGAAGCTGTTGAAAAACCATTGTAATTGGCATAAAAAGGTTCAGGAATAATGACTTCGTCGTCTACATCCATGATGCTTCCAAAGGTAAAAAGCAAAGCTTCACTACCTCCTGTGGTGACTATGATGTCATCATGCTTTACGTGTATGTCGTTTTTAGCATAGTAATTGGCTATTTTTTCACGATAGGCTTCAGAACCTTCAGATCTAGTATAGGCAAGAATATCCAAAGAATGAATTTTTACAGCATCCAATGCTATTTGCGGTGTTTTAATATCCGGTTGTCCAATGTTTAAATGGTAAACTGTCTTCCCTTGTTTGTATGCTTTTTCAGCAAAAGGAACAAGCTTTCTAATAGGAGATTGTGGCATTAATTGCCCTTTCTGTGATATTGTTGGCATATTGTTAAATTTAAAAGACAAAGTTGCAAAAAAATATCTTAAAATTTGTTTAAAATATTGGCTTTTAATAGTCGTATTCAACTAAAGTTGTGTAACTTCAAAATCAGTATATACTCTCTTATGCAAATAAAAAAACTTTTTTCTTCCATAATATTTGGGGTTTTTATCATAACTTCTTGTTTTTCACAGAGTAAGTATGAAATTAAAAACAAAAAGGGAAGCGATAAAATTAGATTTCAATTAATAAACAATGTCATCGTCATTCCAATAGAGGTCAATGGAATAGAATTGTCCTTCTTGTTGGACACAGGAGTCAGTAGGCCAATTGTATTCAATTTTTTGAAAGCTTCAGATTCCTTGGAGATTTTGAATGCAGAAAAAATATACTTGAAGGGATTGGGGAATGATGGAGTGGTGGAGGCTTTGAAATCGTCACGAAATGAATTCAAGATAGGGGAGGCCATTAACAAGGACCAGAGTTTTTACGTCGTTTTCGATTCCTCAATAAACTTTGCACCCAAGTTGGGAGCTCCAATTCATGGAATAATAGGTTATGACGTGTTTAAGGATTTCGTCGTGGAGATCAACTATAAGAACAAATATCTTAGGCTTACCAATCCAGAAGACTACAAATACAAATCATGCAGGCGATGTGAAACATTCAACTTGGAATTTTACAATGACAAGCCATACTTTAACATTGATGCTACGGTAAAGAAGCAAACAATACCTGTTAAATTGCTCATAGATTCGGGAAGCAGTGATGCATTGTGGCTATTTGAGGACTATAGCATAGGGCTGACTGCCAAGGACAATTATTTTGACGATTTTCTTGGTTATGGTCTAAGTGGAGTAGTGCATGGGAAAAGATCCAAGATAGATGAGGTTAACTTAAAATCCTTCAGACTCAAAAAACCCAAGGTCGCTTTTCCGGATTCGACCATCATTGCCAACATAAAAAAAATAAAAGGAAGAAACGGAAGCATAGGAGGAGAAATATTGAAAAGGTTCAATATTGTAATGGATTATGGAAAGGCTAAATTGACCTTGAAGAAGAATTCTAACTTTGGTGATCCATTTGCCTACAATAAAAGCGGGATAGAATTAGAACACGATGGTATACGGTTGGTAACAGAAATAGAAAGTATTCCCAGCACATCGGTGAAGGGATCCAGTGGGGGGACATTGAGTGTACAAGCTGTTTTGGCTAGAAAGAGACTTGTTGTAAAACCAGCTTATAGCATAGCCAATGTAAGACCTGGTTCTCCTGCGGAATCAGTTGGGTTGAAAAAGGGGGATGTTGTCGTATCCATAAACAAGAGGGATACCAAAAATTATACTTTACAGGAAATTATGAGCAAATTTTTTGATGAGGAAGGGACACATATACGATTGGGCATAGAAAGAAGTGGAGCAAGATTGAATGTGTCTTTTTATTTGAAGTCCCTTTTAAAATAAAAAAGCCGAAGACAATGCTTCGGCTAATATTTAAAGAGATGATTGAACTCTTACTGTTCCATCACGCTTTTCTTTTTGCTGTTTAGTGGACTTGTTTTGGAAGGGTCAATAACCTCTCCTTTAATCTTAAGTGCAACGGTTGGAGTTTCAGCATTGGAAATAACGGTGATCGTTTTTCTAATAGGCATAACTCTTTTTGTGTCGTACTTTACTTCAATTTCTCCACTCATTCCAGGCATGATAGGTTCTTTTGGTTTTTTTGGAACCGTACAACCACAACTGGAACTTACCTTGCTTACTATTAAAGGGGCGTCACCGGTATTGGTGAATTCAAAGGTTCTAACACCGTTGGCTCCTTTTTCAATGGTTCCATAATCTATTGTGGTTTCTTTGAATTCGATTTTTGCAACCTTGTCTTGGGCGTTGACCGAAAAACCAATCAATCCGATAAATAATATTGTCAATAAATGTTTCATCATCATTTTGTTTTATTTATTTGTAAATCTAACTACTTTTTATTCGTTCTGCAAAAATATTAGATGTAATGCACTCTTGCAAATGCATATAACCTATTTAACTATACATTAATATCCGTTATAATTTCACAGAAACAGAAATATAAGTATTTTTGTTAATTAATTTCAAAAACTATTCCAAAGTATGAGCATTCCATCAAAATATGATGCAAAACAGGTAGAAAGCAAGTGGTACGACTACTGGATGAAAAACAATTATTTTCACTCTACACCAGACGAAAGAGAACCGTATACGATCGTTATTCCGCCTCCAAACGTCACAGGAGTGTTACATATGGGGCATATGTTGAACAACACCATTCAAGATGTGTTGATTCGCCGTGCTAGATTGCTTGGCAAAAATGCATGTTGGGTGCCAGGGACGGATCATGCTTCCATTGCAACAGAAGCAAAGGTAGTGGCTAAATTGAAAGAACAAGGGATTGACAAGAATGACCTGACTCGTGAGGAATTCTTGAAACATGCATGGGAATGGACGGAAGAGTATGGAGGCGTAATCCTAGAACAGCTTAAAAAATTAGGGTGTTCATGTGATTGGGACAGAACAAAATTCACAATGGATGACGATATGTCAGAAGCTGTAATAAAGGTATTTGTAGACTTGCATGAAAAGGGGTTGATCTATAGAGGATATAGAATGGTAAATTGGGATCCTGAGGCCAAAACGACATTGTCCGATGAGGAAGTGATTCATGAAGAGCGCCAAGGCTTGTTATACTATTTGAATTACAAGATTGAAGGAAGTAAGGATACGTTGACGATCGCCACGACGAGACCTGAAACCATTTTTGGGGATACTGCTATATGCATCAATCCAAACGATGAGCGTTTTTCACACCTAAAAGGAAAAAATGCAATCGTGCCTATTTGCAACAGGGTAATTCCAATCATAGAAGATGAATATGTAGATGTGGAATTTGGAACGGGATGTTTGAAAGTTACACCTGCGCACGATGAAAATGATAAAATTTTAGGAGACAAGCACAAATTGGAAGTTGTGGACATCTTCAACGAAGATGCTTCTTTGAATAGCTTCGGAATGCAGTTTGAAGGCCAAGATCGTTTTGTGGCAAGAAAAGCCGTAGCAAAACTATTGGAGGAAACAGGCGTGTTGGCAAAAACAGAAACACATGTAAACAAAGTAGGGACATCCGAAAGGACAAAAGCAGTTATCGAACCAAGATTGAGTGATCAATGGTTCTTGAAAATGGAAGAGTTGGTGAAACCTGCCATTAAAGCCGTTTTAGGAGAGGATTCTGAAATTAATTTATTTCCGAAGAAATTTGAAAATACGTATCGTCACTGGATGGAAAACATTCGGGATTGGAACATTTCCAGGCAGTTGCTTTGGGGGCAACAAATTCCAGCCTATTTCTATGGAGACGGGAAAGAAGATTTCGTTGTGGCGGAAAACAAGGAAGAAGCTTTAGTCAAAGCACAAGAAAAAACAGGAAACACAGCCTTGAAGACAGGAGATTTAAAGCAGGATACAGATGCTCTGGATACTTGGTTTTCCTCTTGGTTGTGGCCAATGAGCGTGTTCGATGGGATTAGAAACCCTGAAAATGAAGATATAAAATACTACTATCCAACAAACGATTTGGTAACAGGGCCAGACATCTTGTTTTTCTGGGTAGCTCGTATGATTATATCAGGGTACGAGTACAAAGGAGAAAAGCCATTTAACAATGTGTATTTGACAGGTCTGGTTCGTGACAAGCAACGTCGAAAAATGAGCAAGTCATTGGGGAATTCTCCCGATGCATTGAAGCTCATCGAAGAATACAGCGCAGATGGAGTTCGTGTAGGTTTATTGCTAAGTAGTGCAGCAGGAAACGATTTAATGTTTGATGAAGCCTTATGCCAACAAGGAAAAGGGCTTGGGAACAAACTATGGAGTGCCCTCTATCTAACGACGATTTGGAGTGTGGAAGATATTGAGCAACCAAATTCGAGTAAAATTGCAATCGAGTGGTTTGAGTCGAAGTTTCAAAAGGCGCTCATGGAAATTGAAGATCATTTCGGCAAGTACAGATTGAGCGATGCCTTGATGGCTATTTACAAGCTGATTTACGATGACTTTTGTGGATGGTTGCTAGAAATGGTTAAACCAGCATATCAACAACCAATAGATAAGAAGACATACAATAGCGTAATGTCCATTTTTGAAGACAATTTAAAGATAGTGCATCCATTCATGCCCTTCTTGACTGAAGAAATTTGGCATCAAATCTCGGAAAGAACTCCAGAAGAAGCATTGATAATTTCCAAATGGCCAGAAACCAAACCTGTAAACGAAAGTTTGATTTCTGAATTTGATTTTGCTTCGGAGGTGATTTCTGGTATAAGAAACATTAGAAAACAAAAGAACATTCCATTTAAGGACGCCATTGGATTTTCGATAATAAACAATGAGAAGACAACGACCACCTTTGACGAGGTCATAGCTAAACTAGGAAATCTAGGAAGTGTGGATTACGTGACAGAAACAGTGGATGGTGCATTGACCTTTAGAGTGAAATCGAACGAATATTTCGTGCCGATGGGAGGAAGGATCGATGTTGATGCAGAGATTAAAAAACTGTCTGACGAGTTGAATTATACAGAAGGATTCTTGAAATCCGTACAGAAGAAACTGTCCAATGAGCGTTTTGTTGCAGGAGCTCCAGAGCAAGTTATAGCCAATGAGCGTAAAAAGGAATCTGATGCTTTGGCAAAAATAGAAACCTTGAAGACTAGTTTGGCTTCGTTGCAATAAGGATTAAAAATGACTATATTTAAAAGCCTTTCCTAATTAGGAAAGGCTTTTTCTTATTGATTGATGAAATGAGTCGGGTCTGTAAATTAAACTCTGTCTGATGGTTCAATTCTATTGGGACTAGTCCCAATAGAATTGGTTGCTAAATCCAGTTGGATTCTATCTCCAAATTTAATGTAAAGTTGTTGAACGGTCAAACTCCAGTTATGCAGTGGAGCCGTCCATTTCTTTTCTATGTTCTTTGTGACCAGATAGACCAGCTTGAGTAGTGCCATATCATTTGTAAATGCTCCTTTGGTTTTGGTGACCTTACGCACTTGGCGGTGGAACCCTTCTACAGCATTAGTTGTATAGATGATCTTTCTAATGGGCTGTGTATACTGAAAATATTGAGAGAGCTGTTCCCAGTTACGTTCCCAAGATTCAATCACTACAGGATATTTATCCCCCCATTTCTCTCCTAAAAGAAGTAGCTCGTCTTCTGCTGTTTGTTTACCCGTAGCCCTGTAAACACGTTTCAAGTCTTTCATGAATTCCTTTTGATCCTTGGAAGCGATATACTTCAAAGAATTCCGTATTTGATGCACGATGCAGAGCTGAACCTGTGTCTTTGGATATATACTCAGTATCGCCTGTGTAAAGCCTTTGAGATTGTCTGTACAGGCAATTAAGATGTCTTCTAACCCACGTTGTTGTAAATCTGTCAATACCGCAAGCCAGAAGTTAGCACCTTCGCTCTCTGAGAGGTACATTCCCAATATTTCCTTGCAGCCATCTTTGTTGATACCCAATACATTGTAGAGTGCCTTGTGTTGTATCTTGCCATCGACTTTGACCTTGTAATGCATCGCATCGAGCCAGACAATGCAGTATAGAGGCTCTAAGGGGCGATTTTGCCAAGTTTTTACATCTGGAATGATACGATCGGTAATTTGACTCAATACCGTGTGAGAAATATCAGTATCATACATCTCTTTGATATGAGAGGATATATCTCGGTAGCTCATCCCAAGACCATAGAGACCAATGATCTTCTCGGAAAGGTTATCTGCTAGAATGGTTTGACGTTTCTTTACCAGTTCGGGTTCAAAATTGCTCTGGCGATCTTGGGGAGTGTCAATGTCAAAAGTGCCAAAACCACTCTTGACCGTTTTCTTGCCACGGCCATTGCGCTTGTTGCCCCCAGAACGCTCTTTTTCATCCAAATGGCCTGCCATCTCAGCCTCAAGGGCTTTTTCAATTACATTCTTTAACATCGGAGCAAATGCACCGTCTTTGCCGAAAAGATTTTTGCCTGACATAAATTGGTCAAGCACTTTTCTCTCTAATTCTGTTTGTGCTGTTGTTTTCATTTTTCTATCTAAGTTAAATTAATATTCTAATTCATCTTAGACAGAGTTCAGTTTACACCCTCAATGAGTCTGTTTTCAATGCTAGAAAACATCTTTAAGTCGATAGAAAAAACGTTCTATTAATCGTAAATCCTCTGTAACGATATCGGCACTTCCCTTCATTTCTTGACGGAAGTCTATTTTTTTATCATAGGTGGTTATTAATTCTCTAGGTAAATCGACATCTATCAAATAATACCCTTGTTCGTCAGGTATCAATGATATTGATTTTACTTTCCCGTTCAGTTCACCAAATTCATCCGAAGGATAGTTCAATAGTTTGATTTGTACCTTTTGCAGTTTTTTTATCTTTCCAGAATTTGAGGCGGGGGCATTTATTTTTCCAATGAATGAAGTGTTTCTTTGCGGTATGATGGTGAAAATTAAATCTCCGGTTTTTACTGTTTGATTTTTATTCCAATAGGACAAGAAAGACACTTTTCCTGCAATGGATGATTTTAAAGCATACATTTTCTCCCAGTCTTTAATTGCTTTTTTCAAATAACGGAATGATTGAATTGCTTTCTTTTGCAATCTCGTGTCACTTTGAGTTTTTTTGATTGAAGTGCCTTCTAAATTCTTTTTGGAGTTTTCTAACAGTTCTCTTATTTGTGAAGTGGAAGATTCCAAGTTTTTGTAGGAACGTGCTGCTTGTAAATACTCCAATTCTTTTTGGTCTTTTTCTTTCTTGGCAATCACTCCTTTTTCATACATCTTTCTGCTACGATTCAAATCGCTTAACTTATATTCTAACTCTTTTAAGTTTAAATCTTTTTGCGATAATAGTATTTGTAATCTTCCCTTGGCTTCTATAACAGACATTCTATTGGCAAAGGTTTCTGATTTATAGGGTGTCAACTCATTGTTCAAGATGTATTCTGTATGGTCGTTTTCAAATTGAGAGTAACTAGTAGTTATGTCTCCTAGAATTAAAGGAGGGATTTTATCTATGGGAAAAGATAGATTTTGTTCATATTGAATGGTGTCTACAATGCTTTTCAATAGCAATACGTCTTTATAGGATGCACTATTTTCTATGACGGCTAAAACTTGGTGTTTTTCAATGTTTTCTTCTTCGTTGATTAAAAAAACTTCAAATTGACCACCAGATTTCGCATAGATTTTTTCTGGAGGAAATGAGGTCGTTATCATCACCTCGGTAGTAATGACATCGGGGTATTTTACAAACCAAGAAATAAACAACAACATTAGAATCAACAAAAAGAACAAGGTGTTTCCCCAACGAATCATCCAATTGGGGACATAGCTTAGTATTTCTTGTACTTCTTCACTTCTTATTTCTATATCTTGGGTGTTTTCTGGCATGATTTAATAGTATGGCAATATTAAAGACGATATTGAATTCCTGAAAGAATGACTGAGTTGCCTTTACAAAAAAAGCAACTACAGTCAAACTATAAATAACTCACGATATGTGTATGAAAGGGTTTCGTTTCCTTGTTTAATGTTTACCACGAGCTTATTTGTACATAGTTGGCTATCTTGGAGTGGGATCACTCATGCACATGTCTGTGCAACCCATTGGTCCCGAACTAAAACAAGGGTTCCAAGTTGGACAACCACCATTCATAAAGTCACCTAATGCTATTTCTCTACACTCTGCTTCATATCCAGGTGCATTGTCGAAACAGTAACTAGGTACTTGACCTCCATTGATTTGTTTTTGTTCAGCTTTGTTTAAAGCTTTTCCTAAGTTTGAAATTGATTTTTTCATTTTTAAAGTGATTTAATTGTAATTAAATCCTTGAACATTTAAAGACACTCAAGGTTTGTGTCTATATCCTCGCGAGATAATTGTTTTAAACTGAAAAGCAACCTACGTAAACCATTACGCATGTTTGATATTTAGGAGGTAAGGCATTGTAATCTTCACAACTACCACAATTCATTCCAGGCATTCCATAGCAACTGGGGCCAGGCATTCCAAGACACTTGTCTCCTCCATTGATTTGTTTTTGTTCAGCTTTGTTTAAAGCTTTTCCTAAATTTGAGATTTGTTTTTTCATTTTTAAATGATTTGATTAATTGTAATTAAACCCTTGAACATTTTAAAGACACTCAAGGTTTGTGTCTATTCCTCGCAAGAGAATGTTTCTATGTGTTATTTACCTAAATCCAATTGGTTTTTTACGAGATGGTAATAGCTTCCATTTAATTTGATTAACTCCTCATGAGTTCCTTTTTCTTTGATCTTTCCTTTATCCAATACTACTATTTGATGCGCTTTTTTTACGGTACTCAGTCTATGAGCAATGACTACGGCTGTCTTGTTTGAAAAGAATTCATTTAATTTTCCCATGATCACCTTTTCATTATTGGCGTCCAAGGCACTGGTTGCTTCGTCAAAAAATAGAATCTTTGGATTTTTATAGACTGATCGTGCAATTAACAATCGTTGTTTTTGTCCAGTACTAAGCCCATTTCCTTCGCTTCCTATTTTTGTGTTATAACCCAATGGAAGCCCATCTATATAGTCAGATATGTTGGCCACGTCTATTGCATGTGCTAATTTCTCTGTATCTACGTGATCTTCACCTACGGCAATGTTTTTTGCAATGGTATCGTTAAAAATATAGCCCTCTTGCATCACCACTCCACAATTTCTTCTCCATTCGCTTTGTGAAATGTTTTTCAGATTGAAGCTGTTAACCATTATGTCACCTTTGTCCACCAGATAAAAACCAAGTAGCAATTTCATTAAGGTAGTTTTGCCACTCCCACTAACACCAACGATGGCAGTTGTTTTATTTGCAGGGATTTCAAGGGACAAGTCTTTTAATACAGGCTCCAAACCACCTGTATATCTAAAAGAGACAGTATTCAATTTAATTGTCGGGTTTTCTGGAATGTTGATGAGCTTTTGGTCTTCTGGTTTTTCTTCATCTTCCATATTGTGGATTTCCCCTAATCTATCAATGGAGATTTGTGCATCTTGTACATCCCTCATAAAATTGATTAGTTGTACAATAGGCCCGTTTAATTGACCTACTATGTAACTAATGGCCATCATCATTCCCAATGTAATTTGTCCATCAATGACTAGTTTGGCAGATAGAATGGTGATGAACATGTTTTTAAGTTCATTGATGAAGTTTGATCCTACGCTTTGGGTTTGTTCCAAAGCTAGACTTTTGGTGGCAACTTTAAATAAACGAGCTTGTACATATTCCCAATTCCATCGCATGCGTCTTTCAGCATTGTGAAGCTTTATTTCTTGCATTCCGTTTATCAACTCAATGACCTTGCTTTGTTCTTGACTTACTTGTGAAAACCGTTTGTAATCAAGCTCTTTCCGTTTCTTGAAGAAGAACAATACCCAGCCAAAGTACATGAGACTTCCCAATACGAATACCCCGAATATTTGCAAGCTATAGTAGCCTAATACCAAACTGAATATCATGAGGTTGAAAAAGGAAAATAAAACAGTAAGAGAAGAGGTGGTAAGTATTCTTTCTATTCGTTTGTGATCGTTTATTCTTTGTAGCAGATCCCCAGTCATGCGAACATCGAAATAGGAGATGGGCAATTTCATCAACTTGATGAAAAAATCCGAAATCAGAGAAATGTTGATTCGTGTACTAAGGTGCAATAGGATCCAACTTCTAATTATTTCCAATGATGCCTTTCCTACAAACAAAAATAATTGAGCAAATAGTATTAGATAAATGAAGTTCAAGTCTTGGTTTTTAATACCTACATCGACGACACTTTGGGTTAAAAAAGGGAATGTCAATTGTAGTAAGCTGCCCGCCAACAATCCAATGATCAATTGAATTATGAATTTCTTGTATTTGAACAAGTATTTGAAAATGAATCCAAATCCGAATTTTTCATCCTCATCAAATTCCGATTGATAGAATTTTGGGGTTGGTTCAACAAGCAAAGCAATGCCTTCTTCTGTTTCTTCTGTTGCATTGTTGCCAATCCAATGGCTAATGAATTCTTTTTTTTCATAGGTTATTAAACCGTGGGCTGGATCTGATACATATATGTTTCCTTTGTGTATTTTGTATACAATTGCGTAGTGATTTTTATTCCAGTGTACAATGCAAGGCAATGGGGCTTCTAAGAGTTTTTTGTAGGTTAGTTTTATTCCAAGAGATTTAAAGCCTACTGATTCTACGGCTTCACTAAGCCCCAATAGGCTACTTCCCTCTCTAGTCGTTTCACTGAGGATTCGCAATTGTTGGGTGTTAATGATTTTGCCATAATGCTTGGCAATGATCTTTATGCACGTGGGACCACAATCCTTGGCTTCGGTTTGCTTGTAATTTGGAAATTTTTTCAAGTATTTTCTTTTTAGAAGTTAAAACTGGGAAGTGTTAGTTCCCAGTTGAAAAATTACCGTTGCGATTTGCTAGAAACTAGACGAGCAATGAGGGTTGTTGCTATAGTATTCGTCTGTAACGCAAAAAGCCATTGCACAGCATCCTTGTCCTCCTGGACAATCTTTGTGAGATTCACAAAATTGTCGCCCCCCTCCGTTAATTGATTTCTGTTCAACTTTGTTTAAACTTTTTCCTAAATTTTTTAAATGTTTCATGATTAAATTATTTATGAGTTATATTACTTTGTGATCATTTAAAGACACTCACAGTTTGTGTCTAACTCCTCGCGAGGGATATTTTTATATGTGTTGTTTAAATTGAGAGGTACTGGAAGTTTCGATGGCAAATTCATACAAATCTTCAATGAAGTAGGATAGGTCACTACGATTGTAGGCTTGCGGAAAAGCCTTTCCATTTATTAACAGCTCTGGAGTGAAGTTGATGTTGTTTTTGTTGCACCATTCTTTTTCATGTTCCAAGATGTCTATGTAGAGTTCAGGTTTTTTAGAAGACTTCCACTGCTTTAACCAAGTACTAGCATTGTTGTCATTGTATATGTCAGACATTGCCTTCATACACTCAGCTTCACCATCTTCATGGTAGATTTCCAATAGCCTACTCGCTATTTTTACAGTGTCGCTGTCTTTTTGGGAGAGGCTTATGTTAAATCTAATGGTGATGCTTACTTTTTGATGATGTTTTTTCAATATGTCTTCCATTAAATTATGAACAACTTTGCAATAGCCGCAAAATGGATTGGTAATTACCGTTATGTTTAGAGGAGCTTTGGAATTTCCAAAAATGATCTCTGAAGTATTGGACAATGTCGTTTCTATAGATTTTGACGTCTCTAACAAGGTGTTGAACAACTCAAAATTTCTTTTGAATTTCGTTGCTTCAATTTTCAATGCATTGAATTCTTGTTCTTTTTTCAGTTTGGAGATGACAAATAGCCAAATCGCAGCTACGGAAAAGAAGCTGAAACCCATTAAAAGCATACTGGTGCCAGACAAGGGGAATTTAAAGGCATCTAAAGAAGGAAAGAAAGCTATAATGGCTTGAAGGATTAGAATTGAGACAATGCCAAGGCATAGTGAACACCAACTTTTCGCAACGGCAATTTGATAGTAAATGGAATAGATGATCATTGGGGTAGCCAATGCACTTATAACTAACAAAGGGGTGTATTGTGTTTTTGATAGACTCACCAATAGCCAAGAGATACTTGTGGACATAAAGTAAATGGCACTTGCATCCCCAAGTTTAAGCCCTTTGAAAAGTGTTGCTCCCTTGGAGTTCAGTACAGCATTGCAATTGGTGACTTTGCTTTCTTGTGAACATATGCTGTTCATAATTTTGGAATCTACTCCCAAGTCGTGTTGTATTACCAAGAAACTTATAGCTACCCCAGCTATGGAAAGTACGAATTGGGCAATGGCAATTTTATCCATTCCAGAGGTAAAGAATAAGACAGCAAACAAGGCAATCGCAATTAAGGAAAGTGGTTTAAGGTAATTCTTGCCTTTTACGGGCTTAAGAGTTGAGCTATCTATATTGTCAACAGCTACCATTACTCCCGTAAATTGAGCCAAGAAGGTTTTCAAGGATATGGTTTCTTGTTCCTTGCCGTTGAAAATTATCTTGTACTTTAATCCTTTGTTTGTAACCAGCACAATGGAAGTGTCGTTGCCCTTTTTAATTTGAGCTAAAAAAGTAGGAGGCAATTGAGACAAGGTTTCCTCGTTTAAAGGGATCTGCATTGCCAAGTTTTCTATGTTGAAGTGATCCAAAACTCCAGTAATGGAGTGTAAACTTGGGAAAGAAGGATGACTTTTAATTTGAAAAGCGAATTCTTCTTTGTCAATTCTAATTTTGTTTTGCTCGAGGAGAGCGTTAATTAGGTATGTTAATGTGTCTTTCAAAATAATGCAATGAATAGGTTGTTTCCCCTTTGTTACATTATTCTTTTAGATGTTACCCTGAAGTTTTTCTTTTTTTCAAATAAAATAGTAGAGCTAAAAGTAAGGTGATGGTTAAAGCTATGAAAAATAAATGGTTATGCGAGTATAGGGGGATTGAGGAATCGTCTCCTACCAAAACCAAAGAAGACCAATAATAAGGAGAGATTTCACTCAAGGAGTGAGTTTTCAAGTAATCGAGCTTGGCAAGCCTAAGCGCATTGCTTTTAGGTTCTCCTTTTTTCAAGTACTTGTAGAAGGAAGAGGAGATTTCTTCATTGGATTTGTCATTGGCATTCCATAAAGAGGAAATGACACTATTGGACCCAGAATGGAAGAAACCTCGAGCAAGGCTAAATACACCTTCTCCGTTGTTCATCTTTCCCAATGAGCTTTTACATGCGCTCAAAACTACCAATTCTGCTTGGTTTTTTACTGTGTACAATTCACTTAGAAATAGCTTTTCGTCTTTGAATGCGATCCAAGGAGATATTGTATCGTTTGCATTGGCATGGGTAGACAAGTGGATAATCTTATAGTCTTTTATTTTGGAAAGAAAATTTTGCTTGGAGGCAGCATTGCCAATTAATGCCTCACCATGTATAATATCTTCAATGGTATTGATTTCGGTTTTGCTTCGTGTCAAGGTTTGTAAGTTGTCATATTCGAATTCAAAGGGAGCAAAACCTATGAAATCATCATTGGCTTTCCTGTTGATGGCCTTGTTTTTTTCAAGAAACGAATACGAATAAGCATAGGAGACGTCGAAATCTTCAATCAATAGAGAATTGTTTTCGTTATCTCGTTTCAATGTTTCAAACGGGATATACTGTAATTTGTGATCCGGTATGATTAACAATTTAGTCTTGCCTTTTTCAATTTGATCCTTTAAAAAAGGAAGTAAAATGGAGTGCAATTCTTTGGAAAGATTGGTGTAGTTTTCTAAATCAGTTTTTGTTTTAAGTGGTTTTGACACTAAATTTAAATAGACTTCAATTTTAAGATTTAAATCTGATGCAGAATCTATTTTGTGAATTGAGGTTTCATCTTTAGAGACCATTAGAAGATAACCATTCTTATCATTAAGAATATATTCGATGAGAAGTGTGTTTTCATCTATTCTGTTTTTTGTCTCCTCTAAATTTAGAGTGTATGCCTTTGTTTTGTAGTCATAATATTGTGGGTATTCTTTTTTTAAGGATTCAATCAGGTTTTTATAGTCAATCTTGAGGCTATGGTATTTGTTCTCCAAATCGTTCTTTTTGCCTTTTGAGGAGTTTAATTCGTTTTCAAGATTGTGAATGTTGTATTTCAATTCTAATTCTTTTTCTAAAAAAACAGCAGGAACGTTGTTGAGGATTTTCATTTCGTTCTCATTTATGTTTTCCAACAAAAGAATGGCCTTGTTCTTTTCCATGAAATAAAAGGCTTGTTCGGGTTTGTCCATTCTATGACATGCATTTACAGCAAAAAGGTATAACTCGGAGGCTTCTTCTTGCCAAAATAGCTTGGAATTGGTTTCGAGACTTTCTTGTTTGATGGCATCCAAAAGTTTATCGGCCAAAATGATGTTCTCCAAGGCAACGGAAACCAGTTTGTTGCTTGTGTTGGCAGCATTGTCACTCAAAATGTAATCTACTTTGTCTTTTAGTGTAAAAAAAGCTTGCATTTTATTGTTGGAAAGAGAAAAGAAATCTAATGGAGGTACATATAGATGAGAAGAATCAATAGGAAAGGGGATTGTAGATTGCAAACCCAAATGCAGGTGTTTAAGAGCTTCGATGACATTCCCTTTAATATAAAAATACTCGGCTAGATTGTTTTGGAGCTTTGAGAATATTTTGGACTTGGGAGACGTCATTTTCAAGCCTTTGTTGATGAAAAGATAGGCACTGTCGTTTTTTTGCACATTGTATAGACTCCCCAAATTATTGTAAGTACTAATGAGTGTAGATGTGTCTTTTCGTGTTTTTGCCATTTCAATCAGCTTCTCATTGTAATGTTTGGCTTTTTTGAAATCGAACATTAGATCGTGCTTGTACAACAAACCATAATTATTATACAAGGAACGATAATTGGAATAACTCAATGTTGTGACTCTAGATATGGAATCTGCCTTTCGTAGTAATGATAACTTTTGTTTCAACCCTTCTTTGGTATTAGTATTTTGATATACTATGGAGAGATTGACATAATTAGTGAAAAAATTTCTGGGACTAAATGAGTTTCCTTTCTTCAATCCTTTTTTGTAGTAACTGATGGCTTGATAATAATCCCCTATATGATTGAAATTTCTCCCAATGGAACAATAGGATTGATAGGTCTTATTATCCGTTTTAAAACTATCTATTACTTTTTTGAAAACGACATTGGATTTGTAATATTGGTTTGTCTTGTAATAGAAGAAGCCTAGGTTGTATAAGGCATTCTTGTAAAGGCTATCGCTCAAGACATTTTTACAGTTTACTTCCTTCTTTGCAAAGAAAAGGGCTTTTTGGTATTCTCTTTTCTTGTTGAAATCCAATGTGAACTTATGAGCCTTTATGGCAAGACTGTCCAATTGGCCTTTTTTCTTGTATGTTTTTAGTAGGCTGTCTTTGGCATTAAAATACAAATCTTCCTTCATTTGCGCATAGCTGTTCAAATAAAGGAAGATTGAAAAAAGGAGTAAGATGTTCTTTTGCATAGAGTATCTGTTAACAAAATTAATTAGAAATAACCTTGTAAAGATATCTATTTTTATACGTTAGGAGTTAATCAATAGGGGCAGCTTCATTAATCACTTCATCTGCTTCTATGGCGTCATCTTTTCCACAGCCACCGCAAAGAGCAGGGTAGATATAGCCGTTTATCGAACAGCCATCAAGACATTCGTCAGGTATGTTTACCAAGTCATCGATATACCAAATTTCAATGTGGTTGCTATTCGTTGTGTCGTAAGCAAACAATCCTAGATAGTCAACGTACTTGTTTTTAGTGTCTTGCTTTTCGCCATAAGTAATGTTGGGATTTTCATAGGTTACCAAATATGCTGTTGTGTTTTCTCCAATCATTCCCATTTTTTGGGTGTTCGATTCTAAGAAGATGATCTTGTTTTTTGGTGTTGCCTCGCTTGAGGAATCCTTGTCGGTAGTACACCCGATAAATGCTAAAGCTACTACAGCTAAGATCAGTTTCAATGTTTTTGTCTTCATAATGTTTGTTGTTTTACTCTCTGTTCCCAAAAACTTGTGAATGTTACCCCGTGCATTCAAAAAAAGAAACAATGGATTGAAAGAACCCATCAATTGCATTCTTTGATTTTGCATTAAATGACATTTATGTAAAGGATAGTTTACAAATATTTATATTTGCTGGACAAGAACGAACCTCTTTTAATGACAATGAAAGATAACTCCCTATATTTAAATGCGTTGTTAAACAATGATTTTCTGGTTATTAAAGAAATATATATAAATAATTTTCCAAATGTAAAGCGATTTGTCATACAAAACAAAGGACAGCAAGCAGATGCTGAAGATATTTTTCAAAAGGCGCTATTGCAATTGACGGTGAGGTATAGGAAAGAACCATTTGAAATCAAATCCAATTTTGACGCCTATTTGTTTACCTGTTGTAAAAATTTGTGGCGTAGAGAATTAAATAAGGCAAGGAAAGAGGTAACAAGTGAAGGTGTAATTGAACTAAGAAGTGAAACACGAGATTTGGCATTGTCCATTTTAGAACAAGAACGATGGGAGTTTTTTCAAGAGAAATTGGAATTGATCTCTGAGAATTGCAAACAAATCTTAAAGCGTTTTTTCAAGAAGATGCCATACAAAAAAATAGCGGAAGAATTGGATTATAATAGTGAAACAGTAGTAAGGCAGCGGGTTTTTAAATGTAAGACCAAACTGACTGAAATGCTACAGCAGGATTTTAGATTTAAAGAATTGAAACAGCTATGAGTTTTTCTGAAGACATACAAGAACAAGTAGAACGATATCTGGATGGTAATATGGATGTTGAGGAATTCAAGACATTTGAAAACCTGATGAGTACCAATGAAAACCTGTTGGAATACATTGAAGTCAACAAACAGATGCGTTTGCAATATGGTGAACAGGGTTGGGCTTCCATAGAGGATTCAAAAGAGAATTCTAAGTTAAACGAATTGGAATCTCTATTTGAAAGCAATGAAGTTGAAACCTCAAAAAGAGCAATTAGAGAAGCTGGTGAAATCTATTTGAAAGAAGAAGAAATTGATGAGAAGAAAGCAATTAGATCCAAATTTTACTATGCTATAGCAGTGGCAGCATCAATAGCTCTACTCATAAGCTTCTTTCTCAATGATGGAAAGAAGACAAACAGCGAGGTGTATTCACTATATGACAGTTGGAATGAATTGCCTTCATTGATAGAAAGGGGGCATTCGGAGAATGAGGCATTGGTAAATGGAGAAAGAGCTTTCGAAAGAGGGGATTACAAAGTTGCAAAAGAGCATCTCAACGAAGCTATATCGAATATGGAGGATTTCAATGCACATGCCGTTTTATATCTAGGGCTTTCTCAATTGGAACTCAATGAATATGATGAAGCCTTGTCGAGTTTCCAAAAATTGATTGAAAGCAATAGTATAGATGCCTCCAAGGGCTATTGGTATAAAGGACTTGCCTATTTAAAGATGGATGACAAGGTCAATGCCGTTGACCTATTTGAGAAGATTGTTGCCAATACGGCCAACTACAATTATGAAAAGGCCATAGAAGTGCTAGAAAAGATAAAATAATCAATGTCAAGAAAAACAGTATATTCGATTCTCTCAGCGGTTATTCTAATTGCCATATACTCGTATGACTTATATTCTGAAAAAGGAAAAGCAGAACAAGTTGTAAATCAAGGAGCCTCGACAAAGGAAGATACCAATGAATACTTCTTGCCTACTAGCACTACCAATCAAATTGTACACCACGAAGGCTATTCCTTGAGTTATAGTGAGCAGCACGAGCAAGCCGAATGGGTGGCATACGAACTAAAGAAATCACATTTGAGCAATACCAATTTCAAACGCCCTTATTTTGAAGTGGACAAGATGGTGAAAACCAAAGCCGCGCATTGGAAAAACTATAAGAAGTCGGGCTACGATCGTGGGCACCTATGCCCTGCAGGAGACAGGAAATATAGTAAGGCTGCGCATGATGAAACCTTTTTGACTAGCAATATAAGTCCACAAACGCATAGTTTCAATGCAGGGATATGGAATAGATTGGAGCAAAAAACAAGATATTGGGCGAGTAAGTATGATGGTGTTTTTGTGGTCTCTGGAGGTGTTTTGAAAAAAGGGTTGAAAACAATAGGGGAAGAAAAAGTTTCAGTCCCGAATCAGTTTTACAAAGTGATTATAGACAATAACTCTAGCAAAACGAAGATGTTGGCCTTCTTGATGCCTCATGAAGATTCCGGCAAACCGCTTTATGAATTTGTGGTATCTGTCGATGAGGTGGAAGAATTAACGGGAATAGACTTTTTTCCAGAATTGGAGGATATAAAGGAAAACAAGCTTGAAGCATCGAGTAGTTATAGGGACTGGAGTTTTTGATGAGAGATGCCTTTTGATTTGGAAAGACCATAAAATACAATCACCCTTTTATCTTCTTTAAGATGCCTTGCCATCTTAAATTTCTTATGAAATTTCCTTGGTCTTTGGTTACCAATCGTTCTGGTTTTTTAATAACAGCCTTGAAGTAACCAACAATGTAGTCTATGAAATAGGACAAACTTCTCTTTTTCAAGCCCATTTTCAAGGCAGACAAGAAGGTCAAGGGAAAACCATACCGCATCTTGTACATGGCCTCGCCTTGATAGTATTTTGCCGTCTTGTTATAACTTGCTCCAGTAGGTTTCAAATGTTTTACCTTCAGTGTTTTGTCTAAATGAAGTTTCCAGCCATGGTATTTTGCCAAAAGCTCATCAATGGTGTCCCAGCCCATTGATCTTTTTAGTTTACCTATATCTTGGAAACATTGTTTGCTATACATTTTCAGCGCTCCTCTAATATGATCTTTTCCTGTAATGGATTCCAATACCCAGTCATTATTTTGTTCTATATAGCAGTAACCAGCTGCCATTCCGGTTTTTTTGTCATTTCCAAAATGATTGCTTAATACCTCTAGATAATTTGGAGGAAAAATCAAGTCGGCATCGAATTTACAAATGGCATCATAGTTCTCATCTAATGTGTCATAACCCTTGTAGAATGCATTTATGATTTTCGTGCCAGGCAAGTGCTTGTTGGACGAGGTCATATTTACAATCGAAATCCAGTCATGGGTTTTGACAAAAGACTCAATGATGGATTGTGTTGCATCGGTAGAATTGTCATTCACTACGACAACTTGTTTTGGCAGTAATGTTTGAGAAGTTAAAGACTCCAATGTAAGACCAATAGATGTTTCTTCGTTGTGGGCAGGAATGACAATGTAAATATTCAAAAAATATAGCGTTTAAATTTCAAAGTTAAACTTTAAAATTTATAGTCAATTGCAATTTGATGTCTTTATTTCATACGTTCTGCGTAAACGATGTAATATCTAGGAGTAAACCACCTTAAAATGGGTCTAATGCCAATTTTTTTAGTTGGATTTGTCCATTTTTCCCTGTCAATGATCTTCCATCCAGCCTTTTCCAAAAGCCAATCGAATTGCCAATCTTCGAATTCATGATAATGCCTGTCCCATTTGTCGGTCTTACTTCTATATGCAGGAGAAAACCATAAACGCATTGGGATGCTTGCTACCAACTTATCTGCTTTAATGGATTTGAGAACTGTTAGTGGAGATAATAAATGCTCGAAAATTTCAAAAGCGGTAACTACGGATGCATTTGAGTTTTCAATGGTAGATGTATCCAAATCTAAATCTTCTCCAGAAGTATTTTCTACCTTGTACCCATTTTTCGTCATTATCCCAGTGAATGGATTTGCAACTCCCAAATCCAAAATGATCTCGGATTTAGAAATATGCCTTTCCAGGAATTGGTAGGTATGCTTGTATCTTTTATGCGGGAATTGTCCTTCGTACATATTCATTTTCCCTCGTATGGGCATTTTTTGTTCCACTAAGGATGTAAAATCGTATTAAACTGAAAAACGAATATAATTAAAACCTCAATTAATATCTATAAACGATTGCATTAATGTGCATTCCACTACCAACGCTAGCAAATATGATGACATCTCCTTTTGCAATTGCCTGATTTTCGATTTTATCATGTCTAATCAAATCAAAAAGAGTAGGGACGGTGGCAACGGAGCTGTTTCCAAGTTTATGGATGCTCATGGGCATGATGTCTTTTGGAACATCAGTTTTATATAGTCTATAGAAACGTTTGATTATGGCTTCGTCCATTTTCTCATTGGCTTGATGGATGAGTATCTTTTTAACATCTTTGATGTCTACTCCACTTTCATCTAAACACGATTTCATTGCTTTAGGCACATTGTTCAATGCAAATTCGTAGATCTTGCGTCCATGCATTTTAAGATACTTGGTGTCTTTTTTCAAATTTGGATTGTTGGAATTGCCGTAAAACAAATAATAGGCTTCATCATAGGTGTAACTTGCAGTTGCGTGTGCTAAAAAGCCTCCTTCTTCATTCGTAGCCTCTATAACGGTTGCGCCAGCCCCATCAGAATAGATCATGGAGTCACGGTCATGCTTGTCAACCACCCTAGACAACGTTTCTGATCCAATGATCAAACATTTTTTAGCCATTCCTGCTTTTATGAAAGCTTGTGCTTGTATGACACCTTCTATCCAACCTGGGCATCCAAATAAAATGTCGTAAGCTACACATTTTGGGTTTTTGATACGTAAGCTATGTTTTACTTTAGAGGCTAGGCAAGGCAATACATCTCCTTGATTGGAATTTGAGCTAACATCTCCAAAATTGTGAGCAACTATGATGTAATCTAAAGATTCTGGGTCTACATTGGCATTTTCTATGGCTTTTTCTGCTGCAAAGAATGCCAAGTCGGAAGAGTTTAAATGTGGTTTTGCATAGCGACGTTCCGCAATACCAGTAATGGCTTTGAACTTTTCAACGATAACTTCATTAGGGTAGTCTATTTTTGAACCATCTGCATTGAGAAATTCGTGTTGATGAAAATCTTCATTTTTTTCGATGGTGTTGGGGATATAACTACCTGTACCTGTAAACTTAATATTCATAATAAAAGAATTGCCTTTAATTTATTGGGGTTTTTGCTAAAGTAGCTAATATAAGTCCAATAAATTAAAGGCAAACCCTATTTTATTCTATTTTACGACGTTCAACTGTAGGATTATGCTTCCATATATGCTTCAATTGGGGCACAGGTACATATTAAATTTCTGTCGCCATAAGCATCGTCTACACGACGTACAGAAGGCCAAAATTTGTTGTCTCTAACATATTCCAATGGGTATGCAGCCGTTTCACGACTGTAAGGGAAATACCATTCATCGCTTGTAAGCATGGCCATGGTATGAGGAGCATTCTTCAGTACGTTGTTTGCATCTTCTTTGGTTGCTGCATCAATTTCTTTTCTAATGGCAATCATGGCATCGCAAAAACGATCCATTTCCTCTTTGCTTTCACTTTCGGTAGGCTCAATCATCATTGTTCCTGCAACAGGGAAAGATACGGTAGGAGCATGGAACCCATAATCCATCAAACGTTTTGCAATGTCGACAACTTCAATGCCATTGGCTTTGAATGGACGACAGTCAATAATCATTTCATGTGCAGCACGTCCTTGTTCACCGGAGTATAAGGTCTCATATGATCCTTGTAGTCTTTCTTTGATGTAGTTTGCATTTAAAATGGCGATTTCCGTAGATTTTTTCAACCCTTTGGCTCCTAACATGGTTATGTAGCCATAAGAAATCAAACAAGCCAAAGCAGAGCCGAATGGAGCTGCCGAAATGGCTGTGATGGCTTTGTCTCCTCCTGTTTTTATTACAGGGTTTCCTGGTAAAAATGGGACTAATTGCTTTGCAACGCAAATAGGTCCTACCCCTGGGCCTCCTCCTCCGTGAGGAATGGCAAAGGTCTTGTGCAAGTTCAGGTGACATACATCTGCTCCGATGTTTCCAGGATTGGTCAATCCAACCTGGGCATTCATGTTGGCACCATCCATATAGACTTGTCCGCCATTGTCGTGAACCAATTGTGTGATTTCTTTAATGGCAGATTCGTAAACACCGTGAGTAGATGGATAAGTAACCATCAATGCTGCCAAGTTGTCTTTATGCAATTCGGCTTTTTCTCGTAAATCATTGACGTCGATATTTCCTTCTGCCGTAGCTTTGGTAACGACTACTTTCATTCCTGCCATTACTGCACTTGCAGGATTCGTTCCGTGAGCAGATGAAGGAATCAAGCAAATGTTTCTATGGGCATCACCACGAGATTCGTGATAGGCCTTTATAATCATCAAACCAGCATATTCTCCTTGGGCACCAGAATTTGGTTGTAGGGAAGTACCTGCAAAACCAGTGATTTCTGTCAGTTGGTCTTCCAATGTCTTCAATGCTATTTGATACCCTTTAGCTTGCTCTACTGGGACGAATGGATGGATGCTTCCCCAATTTGGAGAACTTAATGGCAACATTTCTGCTGCTGCATTTAATTTCATGGTACATGAACCCAAAGAAATCATGGAATGATTCAATGACAGGTCTTTGCGCTCCAATGATTTTATGTAACGCATCAACTCCGTTTCAGAGTGATGAGAGTTAAAGACGTCCAAAGTTAAAAAACTAGATTCTCGTTGCAGTGAGTCTTCAATGTTGTTCGCTTCAGAAATAGACTCAATAACGATGGTCTCTTTTTCTAAAATTTCAGCAAAAATGGCTATGATTTCATTTACGTCGGAAATAGAAGTTGTCTCATTTATGGAAATCGTTACCGTTTCTGCATCTGGATAATAGAAGTTGACTTTACGTTTTTCTGCTATGGCCTTCACTTTCGATGCATTGACCTTCAATTGAAGTGTATCGAAAAATGAAGTATTTGATTGTTTTATACCTAATTGAACTAGGGCTTTTGCCAAAGTGGAAGCTGTATTGTGAACGCTTTCTGCAATGAATGTTAAACCTTTGGGGCCATGATATACTGCATACATTCCAGCCATTACTGCTAGCAATACCTGAGCCGTACAAATATTGGAAGTTGCACGATCGCGTTTTATGTGTTGTTCACGAGTTTGCAAAGCCATACGTAGGGCTCTGTTCCCATTCATGTCTTTGGTAACACCGATAATACGACCAGGAATGTCACGCTTATAAGCTTCTTTCGTGGCGAAGTAGGCAGCGTGAGGACCTCCATAACCTAACGGAATTCCAAAACGTTGCGTTGTTCCAACAACGACGTCTGCTCCAAATTTGCCAGGAGATTCCAGCTTGACCAAACTCAAAATGTCAGCAGCTACCGCTACTTTTATTTCTGCAGCTTTGGCTTTAGATATAAATGTTTTTATGTCACTGACTTGTCCATTCTTTCCTGGGTATTGAAGGATGGCTCCAAAGAATTCCGAAGAAAAGTCGAATGCGTCTTCATTGCCAACGACTAGTTCGATTCCTATCGGTGTCGACCGTGTTTGCAATAGAGACAAGGTTTGTGGCAGTATGTCTTCAGAAACAAAAAACTTGTTCACTCCTGCTTTCTTTTGTGTGCGCTCTCGAACGGCAAACAATAGGCTCATAGCCTCTGCAGCAGCTGTACTTTCATCTAAAAGAGAAGCGTTTGCCAATTCCATTCCAGTAAGATCTGTTACCATGGTCTGGAAATTCAATAGCGCTTCTAGACGACCTTGTGCGATTTCTGCTTGATAAGGGGTGTAAGCAGTATACCAACCTGGGTTTTCTAAAATGTTACGCTGTATGACAGCAGGTAAAATCGTTGGGTGATATCCTAAACCTATGTAAGTTTTAAAAATACTATTGTGTTTGGATAATTCGTTTATATGATATAAATACTCATATTCACTCATTGCTTCCGCCAAATCCAGATCTTTTTTCAATCTAATATCATTAGGAATTGTTTCGTAAATAAGTTGATCTATCGTATCCAAACCAAGTGTTTTCAACATTTGATTTTGATCATGTTCTCTTGGACCAATATGACGCAGAGGAAAAGCGTTTGTATTCATTAGTTATTGTGTTGTTTTTTATTTTCGCAAAAATAATGAAAACTGAAAGTTTTATTTGTGTTAAAACTGAAAGTTTTTAACCAAAACCTTGGGTTATTAACAGCTAGATCGTTTGCTGATTCAATTAATAGTCTAAAATGGCTTGTTTTGCTGGGGTTTTGACGTTTAAATTTGCAATTGCCACACGTTTGAATTTGTTTTTAGGTTGAAATATGGGGAATTATGTGATTTTATCATTCTCAGAATCAAATAATAAATGGTATTTGTATTTTTGTTTAATGCGGGTATCAAAACAGTAGCATTATGAGTATAGATGAAATTAAAAGCTTGCTCCAAGATTTAGAATACAGAGGAGCTATAAAAATAAAGACTGCTGTTAGGGAGAGCAGTCTTTAATAATATATGTCGTATGAAAAATGAGTTCTAATCAACTAAACTAACCAATAGAAAATGATAATCAACACTCTTATTCACACACATTTACGATTTTAATTTAAGTTTTTATTGTGATTAAAACAAATTAATTTGGATTAAATCGATAAACGGTTAAGGTTTAAAACATAAAACAGACCCCAATCGGATTCAAAAACAGTAATTAGTACAATAATTTAACTAATATAAAACAGACACCTAAAAGTGAAAATAAAAAAATAGGTAAGAGAATTAATAGATAGAAACAGAACTCAAAATAATAAAAACGCGGTTTCACTTTTTCTAAGTAAAATTTTGATTTCATAAAAAGACAGTTATGAAGATAACAAAATAAGATAATGAAAATAGCTAAGCATAAAATGAATGAATAACCCTTCATATCATATTAGACAGTGAATAAAACTAAACGTTACAAACCAATAAAACAGTTGTTTGATTTTTATCTAAACAGTAGCATTCATGTCGGGTTGGCTGTGTATGCCTTGTCTTGGGTTACGTTGAAGACATTTGGAGTTCCCTATGATGAAAATGTGCTGTACTTCAATTTCTACGCTACCATTACTGGTTATAATTTCGTGAAGTATTTCGGGTTGGCAAAATTTCATCATAGAAGTTTGGCGGCTTGGTTGAAGATAATACAAATCTTCTCTCTAATCTGTTTCGCATTGCTTTGTTATTATGCTTTTCAATTGCAAACCGAGGTTTTGTTTTACATTGGAGGATTTGCGTTAATTACCTTTTTATACGCAATTCCATTTCTTCCAAGGCGTCTTTTCGTAGATAGCCATCAAAATCTTAGAAGTGTCAGTGGACTCAAAGTATATGTCATTGGGTTGGTTTGGTCTGGCGTTACCGTCGTTTTACCACTTTTGAACAATGAAGTGACATTTGATGCAGATGTTTTCATTACCGTGGTACAGCGTTTCGTCTTTGTAATCGTTTTGATGCTTCCTTTCGAAATTCGCGATTTGCGCTATGATAGCTTGAAGCTATCCACGATACCTCAACGAATAGGAATAGGACGCACCAAATTGATAGGGGTTTTGTTGTTGTTGGGATTCTTTTTTTTGGAGTACTTCAAAGATGAATTGGACGTGAATACGATATTGATTCTTTTGTCGGTTACTGTGATTACAATGTTGTTTGTGGTTTTTTCCAATGAAAAAAGGAGCAAATATTATAGCTCCTTTTGGGTTGAATGCATTCCTATGTTTTGGATGCTAATCGTTATAGTTAGCCAATTCTTTTTCGAAAGTGGACCTTATGCTTTCTTTGGCTGATGCTTTTAATGTTTGAGGTTTGTTTCTTTTGAGAAGTTTAGTCAACATTGTGTTTTTCTTAGTGTATTTTCTGCAAGCTTTACAGTATATCAAATGAATGTTAAGCTTTATTTTTTCCCAAAGGGTAGCTTCTTTGTATTGTGTTTTGTCACAGACATGGTTAGCTTCTTCGCAAGGGATTATAATTTTATTTTTACTCATAATTAATAATTAAAACCAGCTTTTTTCAAGGCAACTGGCCATAGCCGTTCTTGCTCTGTGAATAATCACCCATAGGTTAGACGCTGTAATGTTCAATTCATTACAAATTACTTCCGTTTCATAATTCAATATTGTTTTCATTTCGAAAACATTAGCTTGTTTTTCTGGTAGTTTCCCTAGGCAGTTACTTATTGCCGTAGCCAATTCGGTGTTTTCAATGTTGTCTTCGGCTGTTTTGTCAAAAGGGTCTGCAACTCGTTCTTCGAGCCAATCCCCTTCGGTTTCAGAATCACTGTTGTAAGTCATTCTAACTTCGGCCTTTCCTTTGTTCGAATTTATCTTGCGGTAATAATCGATAATCTTTCGTTTTAAGATAGAGATCAACCAAGTGCGTTCACTGGCCTCTCCTTTAAAGTTCTTCATCGATTTCAAACCCGCTAAAAATGTTTCAGAAACTAAGTCTTGAGCCATTTCCCTATCACTTACACGAGAAATCGTATAATTGAACAAGTAATCTGAATACAAAGCAATCCATTGATTAGGATCAATCTTGTGATTTGGCATTTTTAGTTGTTTTTTTCAAAAATAACTAAAAATGATTTAATCATTGTTTCTTTTTTTCAAAATAGAATCTTCACCATCCTTATCAAAATTCATAGAGTCAATAACATATTGTAAAATATTGCCTATAATTGGAAACTTCATGAACCAACCCAATGAGGCATAGGCTAAGTTTATGTGTTCTAAGGCATGGGCAATGGCATCTATGCTTTTATGTTCTGTTCCCAAATGAAATGCCATAGATCGTTTCCACTGCACAATAATTTACTATACCCAATGTAAATGTCATCCATAGCGTGGTATATAATATAGACCAGTTAAGAGCTGTGTTTTGCTTTTTTATGAAGAACAGAAGTGTCAACAAAAGAAAACAAAAGGAAGATGAACAAAATCTTATGAGGAATGCAGTATCCATTTTTTCAATTTATAAAGAAGGCATTTGTCAAATGCTCATTCATGATCTTCACACCATATTTTTCAGTGGGGTCAAAATACCATGATGGCTCCAAGTCGCAATTGAAAAAGGTTGTCCAAGTTATGGTCGATGTATTGTTTTTATGGTTTTCTATCGAGACTCTTATCTCTTTCCAAGTCAACCAATGGCTGTCTGTTCAATTTTTATTTCATTCAGGAATTTAAAAGCAAGGTTGGCAATCACCAATACCATTACTACTACATATAATGTCCTTTTACCATTTCTCTTTTTTTGATCTTTCATAATCGACGGGTTTACTTAATTCTTCAATAAATCGCACAATGCCAAATCAATGTCTTCGTACATAAAATCGAAACCATTGTTCAAAAGTCTTTCTGGAATGACATTTCTACTTTTCAAAACCAATTCGGTTTCTGTTCCTATGAGTCTAGCTCCAAGTTTCAATAACCAAGTAGGATGTGATATTCCGATGGGTATGTTCATTGTTTTTCTCAATGTGCTCATCAGCGTTTCGTTGTCAGTGGGCTTTTTTACAGATAGATTGAAATTGCCTTCGAGATCCTCACGGCCCATTAGGAATTCTATGGCTCTGGCAAAATCAAGCTCGTGAATCCAACTTACCTTTTGGAGGCCAGAAGCTTGTTTGCCACCTAAACCTAATTTGGTCAATTGCTTCAACGGAATCAATGCGCCTCCTTTTTTTCCCATTACGATAGAAGACCTCAAAGCAATTTTTCTGGTTTTTGGAGTTGTGATTTCGTAAAAAGCTTTCTCCCATGATTTAGCTATGTTCATGGAGAAGTCGTTGCCAATGTCTCCATTTTTCTCTGTCATTTGTTTATTTAGAGAGTGCTTGTAGATTGTGGCCGTTGAGGAATTCATCCATGCCTTTGGGGGATTTTCGCATAAATTGATGGCCAAGCCCAATAGGTTGGTCGAGTCTATCCTGGAATTGTAGATTTCCCTTTTGTTGGATTCCGTATAGCGGCAATCCACAGATTTCCCCGTTAGATTTATCAGTATTTCAACATTTTCCAAATGCTTTGTCCAGTTTCCCAGATCCTTGGCGTTCCATAGTATGTCATTCTCGCGTTTTGGATTGCGGGTCAATACCTTTACTAAATACCCTTTTTTGAATAAGTATGTTTCCAATACCTGTCCCAAGAATCCACTTCCTCCAGCTATTATTATAGTTTTCATCGTTTGTAGTTTGTTAATGTCATAAACCAAATAGAGCCTTATTTTCTGTGAAGTTGGTTTCTCCACATTGTGAGATGCAACAAAAATATGATATGCCTAACCAAGATTGAACGTTACCCCACTTTTAAAGCCTATATGGTAAATTGGAATAATGAGTGTTGTCAAGTAAAAATGATTTTCATTCGTTCTAGTTTTAAGCTTTAGTTTTTCTTGTTTCTGTCGACTTCCGTTTACCTCTAAAAAACAGAAAGAGATTGATGAATAACATCAAGCCTAAATAGATTGTGAAACCACCAATTTTCTTGCTTAATATCTCGGTGAGGATTTGGTAATCCATAGACGCTAAGCTGTTATGGTGAATTTTCATTGTGAATAGGGCAAAGCCAACATTTATAAGATAAAAACCGACCTCGAAAAGTTTGTTTGTTGCTATGGCCATATCTTCTTTTCCTTTAAAAATGTCTATCATAAATAGTTTTCCATTTTTGAATAGTATTTTAGATACATATACCGTTAATGTTATAACAATGGGTAGATAGATAAGATAACCAATTAAGATTTTTGAATTTTGCATAATTTATTGTTTTAAGTTTTTGAGTGTGTTAGGTGTTTTAGCCAAAAAATATTATTGAAATGCATTATGGATAGTATTAGTATGATTTTACCCAGTTTTTGAGAAATGGAGTTTATTGTATCTATGTAGTTGCCAATATGTTCCCATTGGTATATGGATAGTATGGCATATCCTATGTTGATAAGATAGTACCCTACCAACAAAAGTTTGTTTATATTTTTTGAAGCTTCTTTGTCCCCATTAAATAAGCTTATTAAAAATACTTCTCCATTTTTATGGAATACCCATCCTGTTTTTATCATAATGAAACTTATGATTGGTAGATAAATGGCGTAAGCTGCAATGTTTAAACTCATTCTTGTTGTTTTGAATTTTCAGAAAATATTGAAAGTTTAAATTAAATTTTTTATTTGAAAAATTTGAACAACGACTTGGTTATCCAATTTTGTTCTTGACTTACAATTTTATTCATCATCTCATCTGCGGTTTCAGACAAATCATGCAATGCCTTTGTTTGTTTTATGAGTTCTTTGGTTTTTTCTGTGTTGTCGTTTTTTATACTTGAGATTTCCTTCAATGCCTTGATAACGGGTTTAATTTCCCTACGACTTCTTTCTTTGGCAATTATTCTAGCCAATTCTTGCACATCTTTTTCCGTAGTGAAAAACTCTTTACGTTCTCCTGCTACCAACGTTTTTGTAACAATGCCCCAGTCCATCAATTGTCTCAAGTTCATACTAGTGTTGCCCCGAGATATTTTTAAGTCTTCCATGATGTCTTCCATGGATAGCGGCTTTGTAGAAATAAAAAGCAAAGCTTGTATTTGGGCCATGGCTTTGTTTATGCCCCAAAGAGAACCTAGACTTCCCCAGGTACTAATGAATTTTTCTTTTGCTTGTTGATATTCCATATGCAAATGTAATTAAATATTTTAAACTTTCAATAATTACTGAAAGTTTATTTTGTTTGCAAATGAATGTGATCATCGTGCCTTACTGCTTTGCAGCCGTGAAACCTTATCTTGTTGCTGTTTAAGTTCAGGTTTTGTTTTATATAGGGTTCGATGAATATTTTTTCTGTTTTGCGATGAGATAAGAATTCCTCTATGATGCTTCTTGTTTTTATTTCATCCAACTTTAGCATATTGATTGTGCCAAAGGTTAAATATTTAGGGAAGTCGTATTGCCAATATCCCTTTTTCAAGCAATTGTTGGTGGTGATGTTGGTCTCATTGACATAGACGCCATAACCGGAAATAGAAGGTTTCTTGTTTGTGGATTTACCTTTGTCATCCAAATACATGAAAGAAATGTCTATTTTCTTTCCATCATCATGACTTCTATGGGGAAGTAATGGAAACCCGTCAAGGAATGGGAAGTTGGCATCGAGATAAGTAATGCCAATATCCTTTTTGAACAATTTTGAAGAAGACATCTTCAAAACCATCTCCAAATCTTCGTCTACGTAGTTTCTGAAAAGTAAAGGATAAAAGAGATTTTTGGGCTGCAATTGTCTTTGGAATACAGGAAGTTTCTTTCTTCCTAATTGATTTGCGATGGGAGGTATGATCAATACATTGAAAATAAGGTAGACGATAGGAAAAACATATCGTTTTTTCTTTTTGAGTTTTATTGAAAGGAATAAGGAGAATAACCATAGTACTCCTCCAACTTGGGACAATGCAGTCAAAACTACAAAGCACAGAAGGTGAAGGAGTACTATTTTTATTTTTCGCATGTTAGGATAACACACAAAATGGGAATAATATTGTTCTCCTTGCCTTGTTGCTGCAATGATAGCCTTAAGAGATTTATGACTATGTATTGGAAAATAGACTCAATTTTAATAAAATGAAAAAAGCAAGCGATTTCTACTTCTAAAAGTATATTTTTGCCGGCTTAAAACTTATTTTATGAAAAAAATATTACCCCTACTATTACTATGTATAACCTCAATTTCATTTGCACAATTGGAAGTTGGAGATGTAAGCCTAGACTTTGGTGAAACAATTACCTCAAAAGATGGCGATGTTATCAAGATTGCTGGACAGAAAGACAATGTAATCTATGCACTGGCAAAAAAGAAAAAGAAATTTTTCCTACAAACTTTCGAAGCAGAATCTAAAGCGATGAAGTCAAGTAAGTTATTGAAGTTTGATAAAGTCAATGGCAATCGCTTAGAGGTAGAAGACTTGGCGATTGTAGACAAAAAACCTTTTCTTATGGTGTCTTATTATGACAAAAAAGGAAAGACATACAACTTTTTAGCAAAGGAGATTAAAGGAGATAAAATTGTAAAGACTACCAATGTATTGTCTGTTCCTGTAGAAAAAAGAAGCAAAAAAGGAAGTTTCGTATTTACGACTTCGTATGATGAGTTCAATTATCTAGTAACTCATGTCGGAATCAATTCTAGGAAAGAACAACTGAAATATACTGTTAAATTGCTAGATAACGCTCTTACCACTGTTATGGAAGATAGCTATGAAATTGTATTTCAAGAAAAAAATCGCCAATTATTCGATTTCTCAGATGTGCAAGTGAACGAACATGGCGACGTGTTGATAGCTACAACAGAAAGCTACAGAGACAAGAAGAAGAAAACAAGCGTAAATAACATTACGATACATTCTTATTTGATAAAAAAGAATTATGAGAAACAAGTTACAAAGGTGACCTTGACAGGGAAACGTGCTCTTACTTGTGATTTAATTGAAACTAAGGACAATACATTGCACGCCATTGGTTTTTATTCTGATATAAAGAAAAGTGGTAAAGCTGAACATACAGTGGAAGGTATCTACGATGTTACTTTTAATTATGAAACTGGAGAAGTTACAAAGAAGACTTTTAACGATTTTACGGTCGATGTTAAAAAGCAATTGATTGGTGAACGAAGAGCAAAAAAAGGAAAGGATCTAAAACCATTTTATAGAAATATAGCTTTGATAGAGAGAGACAACGGTGGTGTGATCGTACTATCGGAATTTGCATTGGTAGTCGCAGGGAGGTCTAGTAAGATGGGACCATTATCCGTTACTCCATATACGTACATCACCAACGAGATAATTGTCACGGCCCTTAGTAAGGAAGGCACGATGGATTGGAGCAATGTAATTCCCAAAGAACAACAGGTAACCGTGTCCGAATTAGGTTTTTCTTTGAGTTTTGGTGCTTCATCTGGAGGTGTTTCAGTTTCTGCAGCAGCATACTTTCCATTGACTATTTTAGGAAGTGGTCCTGAATATCTAAGTGCTATTCCAATTTATCATAATGGGAAACTAACAATTATTGTCAATGATGATCCAAAGAACATCGGAATTACGAAAATGGATGACGTTAGAAAGGTTAGAAATGTAAATAAAATGATTCCAGTAGCATTTTCATTTGATGAAGCAACAGGGGAAATGAAACGTGATGATCCTAAAGAATTTGAAAAGAGGCAAATTGTGGTTAGGCCAGCGGCAAAGTATAGGAAAAGTTCAAATAGCTACATAATCTACGGTGGAAATAAAAAAGGAAACTCTTTGGGAGAGTTGACATTAGACAAATAAGATTTGTCAATAACGAATTGTATGAAAAAAGCCTTGTTCGGTCCGAACAAGGCTTTTTTCATATGCCCCTTTTATTGGAATAGCTCAAATCATTCAATGAGGCCAGCACGTTTCAATAGAGCTTCAGGTTTAGGCTCTTGGCCTCTAAAGCGTTTGTATAGCACCATTGGATTTTCCGTGCCTCCTTGGGACAGTACGTTGTCTTTGAATTTGCTGGCAACGATTCTATTGAAGATGCCTTCTTGCTTGAAATAATCGAAAGCATCGGCGTCCAGCACTTCTGCCCATTTGTAACTATAGTAGCCAGATGAATAACCGCCTTGAAATATGTGCGAGAAAGAAGTGCTCATACAGTTTGTTGGTACGTCTGGATACAAGCTTGTACCCTTGAAAGCCTCATTTTCGTAAGCTTTGACATCAGTTACTGCAGTCGGATTCTTTCCGTGCCATGCCATATCCAACAATCCGAAGCTAATTTGTCTAAGTGTTTGCATACCTTGATGGAACGTCGCGGATTCTTTGATTTTGCCTATTAGATCCATTGGTATGACTTCCCCTGTTTCGTAATGCTTGGCAAATAGCTCCAACGTTTCTTTTTCATAGCACCAATTTTCTAGGATTTGACTCGGTAATTCCACAAAATCCCAAAATACACTGGTGCCAGACAAGCTAGGGTATGTGGTATTTGCCAATATGCCGTGCAATGCGTGACCGAATTCATGAAATAAGGTCGTAACCTCGTTGAACGTTAAAAGAGACGGTTTGCTCTTGGTTGGTTTGGTAAAGTTGCAAACTATGGAGACATGTGGCCTTTCGTTTACCTCGTTTTGTATGGATTGCGATTTGTACGAAGTCATCCATGCCCCGTTTCGCTTGCCAGGTCTAGGAAAGAAATCGGCATAGAACAAGGAAATGAATTCGCCATTTTCATCGGTGACCTCATATGTCAATACATCTTCGTGATATTTATCGACATCGGAAATGGCCTCGAAAGACAATCCAAATAGCTTGTTTGCTACAATGAAAACACCTTCAATTACATTTTCCAATTTAAAGTAAGGTTTCAGCTGCTCATCATCCAAACTAAACAGTTTTTGTTTCAATTTTTCAGAATAATATGCAGAATCCCATTTTTGCAACGTGTCTATGTTGTCCAAACCCTTGGCAAATTGTTCAAGGTTTTTAAATTCCCTTTCAGCAGCAGGTTTTGCCCTCTCCAACAAATCATTTAGAAAGGAACTTACATTTTCTGGTGTTTCTGCCATTCGTTCCTCTAGTACAAAATGAGCGTGGGTTTCATAGCCTAGCAATCGAGCTCTCTCGAAGCGAAGATTTGCTATTTCCAAAACGTTGTCTTTGTTGTCAAATTCATCACCTTTGAAAGCCTTGCTGCCAAATGCATTGGACAATTCCTTTCTCAATTGGCGATTGTCCGCGTAGGTCATGAAGGGAATGTAGCTGGGGTAATCCAAAGTAATCAACCAGCCTTTCATGTCTTTGCTTTCTGCCAATTGCTTTGCAGCTTCCTTGGCACCATCAGGCAGGCCTGACAAATCACCTTCATCGGTTATTAGAAGTTCATATTTATTGGTTTCTGCCAAGACATTCTCTCCAAACTTGAGTTTTAATTGTGCCAATTTCTTATCAATCTCGCGAAGTTTCAATTTGTCTGCTTCATCGAGATTAGCTCCATTTCTAGAGAAACTCTTGTAGTTTTTGTCCAATAGGGTAGATTGCTCATTTGTAAGTGCCAAAGTCGCTTTGTTTTCAAAAACAGACCTTACTCGACCGAACAATCCTTCATTTAGTGAAACGTCGTTTGAGAACTCGGAAAGTAGAGGGGAGATCTCTTGAGCGATTTTTTGAATGTCTTCGCTGGTTTCCGCAGAGTTCAGGTTGAAAAAGAGACTCGTTACACGATTTAATTGCTGTCCGGAAAACTCCAAAGCTTCAATTGTGTTTTTGAAATTCGGCGCTTCAGCATTGTTTACAATAGCATCTATTTCCTTCTTTGCATCATTGATTAGCTGTGTTATAGCGGGTTTGAAGTCTTTATTCTTTATTTCGGAAAATGGTGCAGAGTTGTATTTTGTTTGGAAAGGCTTTATCATTTTTTTCATCACAATGTTAAATTTTTATTTTTTTTGACAAAAATTCGAAATTAATTATGTACAACTAATAAATTTCACTAGTTTTGACTCGATTTTTTCTTGTGAGCTGGTTACTCACTTAAAAATTATTGATTAATAGCGATGAAAAGCCTCAATGTTTATTGGGGCTTTTTTTTATGTGATTGACACGTGTTATCGATATTATTTGCTTTTAATCGAATTCTTGTTTTTTTTTAAATCCTCGACATCTTGTTTCACATCTTAATACGGACATTTGTCTCAAGTTTTTTTGATGTGAGCTTATTTTAGCTCATAAATAGAAGATTAATAGCGACTAAAAGCCCTGGGGACAGGGCTTTTTTATTTTACTTATCTTAACTCCTTGGCAGCAGACTCTACTTTGAGTTTTAGACCTTCCTTGTACGCAATAACCTTATCCAAAACACAGGAGTCGTTGGAGCCAATTATTTGGGCAGCCAAAATACCTGCGTTTTTTGCTCCATTAAGTGCTACGGTTGCTACGGGAACACCTCCCGGCATTTGTAGAATGGACAATACCGAGTCCCAACCATCTATGGAGTTGCTGCTTTTCACTGGAACTCCAATAATGGGAAGCGGGGACAAAGAGGCAACCATTCCTGGTAGGTGAGCTGCACCTCCAGCTCCAGCTACTATGACGGAAATTCCCCTAGTATGGGCATTTTTTCCATAGTCAAATAATTTTTCTGGAGTTCGGTGAGCAGATACGATGTCTACTTCCACTTCAATGTCAAATCCTTTTAATATGTCTATGGCGTCTTGCATTACAGGAAGATCGCTAATGCTTCCCATTATTACTCCTACTTTGCTCATTTGTTGTGTTTTAATGTTTTTATATGTGACACTTGCTTTCTTGATAGCGACTTATTTTGAAATTACTTTTATTGTCTTTTTCACTTCTTCTGCTATTCGTCTTGCAGCATTCAAATCTTCATTTACTATGGTGACATGTCCCATTTTACGAAAAGGACGTGTTTGTCTTTTTCCATAGATGTGTGGCGTTACTCCATCCATTTTCATGATGGCGTCGATGTTTTCGTAAATAACGTCACCAGTATGGCCTTCGGCTCCTACTAGGTTAACCATAATGCCTCCAACTTTACTGTTCGTGTTTCCCAAAGGCAAATTTAAAATGGCACGAACATGTTGTTCGAATTGTGAGGTGTAACTGGCTTCAATGGTTTGGTGTCCAGAATTGTGAGGTCTAGGAGCGACTTCGTTTATTAATATGTCGTCTTCTTTTGTTTGAAATAGTTCGACAGCCAACAAACCTACGTGATTATATGCTTTGGATGCATTCAATGCCACTTCCTGAGCTTTTTCTGCTACTTCATTGGGAATTCTTGCTGGACAAATAACATATTCTACTTGGTTGGCTTCTGGATGGAACTCCATTTCCACCACTGGATATGTCTTTATTTCTCCGTTTGGGTTTCTGGCTACTATCACCGCAAGCTCATTTTTGAAGTCCACCAATTCCTCAGCTATGCATTCTCCATTGGGAAGTCCTTTTAAATCCTCCAATGCGCGAACGATCTTCACACCAGTTCCATCATATCCGAATTGGGCACTCTTCCACACGAAAGGAAATTTCAATCCACCATTCAAGATGGCATCTTCGATTTCTGATGCGTATGCAAAGCGAGAAAACTCGGATGTAGGCAGATTGTGATCTAGATAAAATAACTTTTGCTTGGCCTTGTTTTGTATCACTCTCAAATTCTTTGAAGAAGGGTAGACCTTTATGCCTTCCTTTTCAAGTGTTTCAAGTGCATCGACATTTACATTTTCTATCTCAAAGGTAAGGATGTCCACTTGCCTTCCAAAGTTTACGACGGTATCGTAATCCATCAAGTCTCCTTTGGTGAACAGGTTGCAAGCAATCTTGCAGGGAGCTTCATTACTAGGGTCAAGGACATGGGTTTGGATATCGAATTTACGAGTCTCATTCAGAAGCATTTTTCCAAGTTGGCCGCCTCCTAGAATACCTAATTTGAAATTGGATGAGAAATAATTCATTTTTACATAGAAATTAATCACACAAAAATACATTTAAAAAAACAAATGGCTATAAAATGATAAATCAAAAATCGTATATCTTTTAACAAATCCGTATCTTTGCCTCTTTCATAAAATTAAAGCAATGATAAAGCTTCACGACAAATACTTCAAGCCCTTTATTTCTACACAGGAAATTGACGATGCGGTGACGCGCATGGCCAATGATGTTGCCAATGACTTGGGAGATGAGATTCCTGTTTTTATTGGTATTTTAAATGGGTCGTTCATGTTCGTCAGTGATTTTGTGAAACAATATCCGAAACCTTGTGAGGTCACATTCATAAAATTGGCCTCCTATGAAGGAGTCAAATCTTCTGAAGACATCCAACGACTCATCGGATTGACTCAGGATTTGACAGGTCGTACCGTGGTAATTTTGGAAGACATCATAGATACCGGAAATACGCTTCATGAAGTACACCGAATATTCAAGAATGAAGGTGTAAAGCAATTGCTGATAGCAACATTGTTCTACAAACCCGAAGCTTATAAAAAAGATTTCAAACTACATTACGTTGGTAAGGAAATTCCCAATAAATTTATTGTTGGCTATGGTTTAGACTATGATGGATTGGGGAGGGATCTACCAGAAGTATATCAATTAAAAACAACACAACACATGACTAATATCGTGTTATTTGGTCCTCCGGGGGCAGGTAAAGGTACGCAAGCCAATTTCTTGAAGGAAAAATACAATCTGGTGCATATCTCCACAGGAGATGTTTTCAGGTTCAACATAAAAAATGAAACGGCATTGGGCGTCTTGGCCAAGTCCTATATGGACAAAGGGCATTTGGTTCCAGATCAAGTAACCATCGACATGCTTGAAGCCGAGGTTGAAAAGAATGCCGATGCAGAAGGTTTCATCTTTGATGGCTTTCCTCGTACCAATGCCCAAGCCAAAGCTTTGGATGAATTGATGAATAGCAAAGATTCGCAAATCAATGGAATGTTGGCCTTGGACGTGGAAGATGAAGTATTGGTGGAACGTTTGATGGAGAGAGGAAAGACGAGTGGGCGCAAAGACGATTCGGATGAAGGGATAATTCGCAATAGAATCAAGGTTTACTATGATGAAACTGCGATCTTGGAAGAATACTATACGGAACAGAACAAATATTTTGGAGTTGATGGCATCGGCAGCATCGAAGAGATTACCGAGCGTCTATGCAACGCCATAGACAAATTATAGATTGAGAATTCCTGCTAGAGCAGGAGTTTTTTTTATTAGAAATTCAAATTTAATGATTTCCTGCTTTTCGTGGGAATGGCTAATTAGGTGATTTATGACTGAAGGGAATTTTGTAGACTATGTGAAAATGCACGTTACTTCTGGTAAAGGAGGTAAGGGGTCAACGCATTTGCATCGCGAAAAATACATTGCAAAAGGAGGGCCGGATGGAGGAGATGGAGGCCGAGGGGGGCACATCATCATTCGTGGAAATTCAAACCTCTGGACGTTGTTGCACCTAAAGTTCAAACGACACATTCGAGCTGGTCATGGAGAACATGGTAGTAGTGGAAGAAGCACAGGTGCAGATGGAGCAGATGAGTACGTTGAAGTTCCCTTGGGAACAGTCGTTAGGGACACGGAGACGAATGCCATACTATTCGAGATAACAGAGGATGGGGAAGAGGTCATTGTTGCAGAAGGCGGAAAGGGAGGCCGAGGTAACTGGCACTTTAAGAGTTCTACGAACCAAACGCCTCGTTATGCTCAACCAGGCATTCCTTTGGAAGAAAAGGACATCACCTTGGAACTCAAGGTTCTGGCAGATGTTGGGTTGGTAGGTTTTCCGAATGTAGGAAAATCGACATTGTTGTCCGTGGTAAGTTCTGCAAAGCCAAAAATTGCGGATTATGAGTTTACGACATTGAAGCCCAATCTGGGAATTGTAAAGTATCGTGACTACCAAACCTTCATAATGGCAGATATCCCAGGTATCATTGAAGGTGCGGCCGAAGGCAAAGGCTTGGGACATTACTTTTTGAGACACATAGAGCGTAATTCCATCTTATTGTTCATGATACCGGCAGATGCGCCAGACATAAAAAAGCAATATGACATCCTGTTGGATGAATTGCGCCGTTACAATCCGCAAATGTTGGACAAGGAACGCATCATAGCCATTACCAAGTGTGATATGTTGGATGATGAGCTAAAGGCGGAATTGAAAGTGGAGTTGGATAACGAGTTGCCAATACCGTATACATTCATTTCTTCTGTGGCACAACAAGGCATTACCGAATTGAAGGACATGCTTTGGAAGTTGTTGAATGATTAAACAACGCGTATTCATTTACTTTTTGAATGCGTCATTCATATAAGCAAGTTGGTGTCAATCTCATACCTTTTAAAATTCCAATTCCTGTTTGAATTTTTGAGATTGTCGTCTAGATACTTCTACTTCATTGCCGTTGTCCAATGTCATTTTTAGTTTGCCATTAAACCAAGGTACCACGTTTTCAATATGTTTCAAGTTGACGACTTGTTGCCTGTTTGCCCTAAAGAAACGATGGTCGGGAAGCTTGCTCTCTATTTGGTTCAGAGATTTGTAAATAAGGGGTTTCTTGTCTTCGAAGTATACTCTGGTATAATTGCCCACTATTTCGAAAAGAGAGATGTCCTTTAATAGAACCATCCAGCATTGCTCTCCTTCCTTTATGAAAATTTGTGACTCCTCGCTTAGTTTCTTGGTTTCAGTGGTATTGTCTTTTTCTTCCAGAATGGGCAACAACTTCTTTATGGACTTGGCAAATCGTTCCTTGTTTATTGGTTTCAACAAATAATCGAATGCATTGTATTCAAAGGACTTTATGGCGTACTCGTCGTAAGCCGTCGTAAAGATGACCACAGGTATTTCATCCAGCAATTCCAATAGTTGAAACCCGTCTTTTTCAGGCATGTTTATGTCCAAAAACAACAACAGGGGGTTTGTCTCCTCGATGAGTTTATGGGCATCGTCTACATTCTCAGCTTCTCCGACAATTTCTATTTCGGGATGTTCTTTAACCAATTCTTTGAGTTCTTGTCTTGCTAGACGAGAATCTTCAACGATCACTGTTCTTATTTTTTGCGTCATAGAGGTAGTTTTATGGTTGCCACAACGGTATTGTTTTCTGCTTTCAAAAAGAACGAGGCTTCATCTTCGTATAGCAAAGCCAATCTTTTCTTTATGTTGTCCAAGCCTACTTTTGTTGTCGATTTATTTTCTGTCATGAGTCCAGAATTGCTAACTGTTATGACGAGCTGTCTTTTGGATTCGGAAACTGACAAGTTGATGTTTCCACCATTTCGTAAATTGGAGATACCGTGTTTAATGGCATTTTCGATCAACATTTGGATTATCATTGGAGGAATTTCTACATTGAGCAATTTTTCATCGATTTGAGATGAAAACCGCAATCTGTCTTCAAGTTGAATTTTGGACAATTCAATGTAATTGCCCACCATTTCCAATTCCTCTTTCAATGCAATGGTGTCTACTTTGTCTTTTGTCAACGAATATCGTAGCATTTCGGATAGACGAGTAATCATGTCCCTCGACTTTTCGACATCTTCAAGCATCAAACCACGAATGTTGTTCAGGCTGTTAAACATGAAATGAGGATTAATTTGCCCTTTCAGGGTGTTGAGTTCGGAATCCTTCACTGCCGTTTCCAGTTGTAAGTTCTTTATTTGGTTGCTTCTGTATTGCCTAGTCAATTTGATGGACAGGTACAATGTCAACCAAAAGAAGATGAAAAGAAAGCCATTTATGGCAGAACTAATGAAGACGATTGCAGATAAAGGCTTGGATGCGACATTGAGGGCATTGTTCAGTGGGATGGCCAAAAACAGCAATGAGACATATAGTATGGAAGCTCCAAAATACCCCAATAAAATATGAACCCACTCTTTTTTGTTGAACTTCATGAAGGATATCCTTTGTTTTAAAAAAACTCTTAAAAGAGAAGATGCCAGAATGCCGGAAAATATGATCAACGTAGTTTCCGCTATGACGTATAAGCCGCTCAAGCTCGGGTTGTTGTACTTGGCAGAGGCATTTATCATTGTTGGAACTCCCCAACCCAAAGCCTGCAAAATCCAAAATAGAATGGAGTTGGAGATTTTCACTGTCTATCTATATCTTTTTTTTAGTTGGCTTTCCGTATTGTAAAACAATAGGACCACACTTGAAACAATTAACGGGATCGCAATGTAAATACCCATTGATTGCTCTATTGTCATAAAGGTAGACAAAAGGCCTGTCGTAACCAAAAAGATACCACATAGCAAGAGTTGTTTGGATGAATACCTTTGGGCGAAATCCCAGCGTTCTTGTGATTTCATGGATGATTTCGTTCTATAGCCATAGAGGTGGTTTATTTTCTTCGGTGGAAATTTCATCGTGAGGAGTGCAATGACGATAAATGGCATTCCAGTTATAACGGTTATAAACATCAAGGTGTTGTCTGTCCAGTTCATGTGTGTTGTTTTTTAAAAACGTTCGTTGATCCAATCGGAAATTAATTTCAATGCCACAGGAGAGTACGTTTCTTCTATGGTAGCATATTCCTGCATGCTCCCAGTTTCTGCAGTTTGAAACAAATGGTTCAAACCTTCCAATTCTTTAATCGTCACGTCTTTGTTTTTAGCTTTTTCCAATCCGTCCCCTATGCCTTCCAAATTGATTTTAGGCAACACCTGAAAATCCTTGCTGCCATTCAAGGCCAAGACGGGACACGTGGTCTTGGATAGAAAATCACTTGGTTCTGCCCTTATGAAATAACATAGCCATTTGGAATCCAATATGCTTAGTTGTTGGTTTATCATTTGTGACGTTATTGCTGGAGCCAATATGGAGTTGGGGTTGTTAGTCTTGAAAGCATTCAACCTTTTTGTGATCTCGGCTTTGATGGTATCCTTGTCCTCGTACTTTAAAATTGTCCCATAGATGATGGTTGTCAGTTTTTCGTTTTCATCCAAGTGTTCTTTGGATACTCCTTGCAATTCACCTGCTCTTCTGGATTGGGTTTCCAAAACGGTTGCGCCATTCACTCCTGTCCCTGCCAACAATATCACATAGGAGACATCTTTGTTGTTTGCGGCAACCATAGGAGCAATGAGTCCACCTTCGCTATGTCCGATTAGTCCTATTTTTGAAGTGTCTATGTCACTTCTGGTCTTCAAATAGGCAATTGCAGCTTCGACATCCGTTGCAAAATCAGCAGAAGTAGCTTCCGAATGGTTACCCTCACTTTCTGCCGTGCCCCTATCGTCATAACGCAATACCGCGATGCCATTGTTGGTTAGGTAATCCGAAAGCACCAAAAACGGTCTGTGGTTGAATTGTACAATTTCACTGTTCCTATTCTGTGGTCCCGAACCAGAAATCAAAATGGCTACCGCTGGCTTCTTTTTGTCTTTTGGAAGTGTTAACGTGCCAGCCAATTTTATGTTGTTGGCTTTTGCGTTTGTGAAATATACGTTTTCCGAGAGGTAACCTAGAGGCGTTTTTGGATCTTGCAACCTTGGTTTGCTTTGCGCAAGGGTAGATATGATGAATAGGAGTGATGGAATGACAATTTTTAGGATTAATCGAGTCATGGCTGTTTGTTTTTTGATTATGCATCAAAGATATGATGCCAATGGGAGTGAAAAGTTAAAATTATGATGAACGGTTTAAAAGCCATGTCCAATGGTTTTATTTTCGCTATTTTTATAAAAAAAAGCTTCGGACATGACAAATTGGTATAAGTCACTTCAAAATTAAAATGCTATGAATTGGGTATGCGGCAGATTGAATGTTACAGAAGATCGATAAAAACAATAAACATAAACAAGATGAAATTCATTAAAGCCTTTGTCCTAATCCTATGTGTGGTTTCTTGCGCACCAATCTATGTAAGTTATGACTATGAAAAGACAACAGATTTTTCAACATATGGAACATACAATTTCTATGACGACATGGAAACAGGGTTGACTGGATTGGACGAAAAACGATTGATATCCATATTGGAAGGCAAATTGAATACGATGGGTTTCTCAAAATCCGACACACCGGATTTTTTGATCGACATTAACAGCAAGGAATATCAAGAAGGCCAAAGCAGTAGTGTTGGAGTAGGTGTTGGTGGCGGTAGAAGAGGATTGGGAGGCGGTGTTTCCATCGGTATCCCCGTAGGGCAAGCCAATGTGAACAGGCAAATCGTGATAGAGTTCGTGGACGATTCCAAGACGGGGTTGTTTTGGCAAGCCAAAAGCGAAAGCAGTTTCAACACGAAAGCCAAGCCAGAAAAACGAGAAGCAAAAATGAAAGCAATCGTGGACAAGGTCATGGCGCAGTATCCTCCAAAAAGCTAAGAAGGGGGCTCAAGAGTGCTTGCTGGTTATTGTTAACAATAACCAGCAAAAGGAGATTGACTATTTGGCAAATGGGGTTTGTAGAATGAATGGATAAAAACAAAGAGGCTTTACAGAAGCCTCTTTTGCATTTAGAGCTATATCAATTCTAGTAATTTCAAACTAGAATTGGTATTTATATGGAGGTTAGCTAAGCAAGCCTTTGTATTTGCCTTTATAACCGTAAAGGACCAATATGTTCAAGATCAACAAAACGATGGCTCCAACACTATCACTTGGGGCAAGAGTGGTGTGAAACAAAACGGCATTTACAGATACACTCATTAAGATAAGAGCCAACAAAGCTCCAAACTTATCCAATATCAAGGCAAGGCCGGCTACAATCTCTACAATGGCCACCAGTATCAATGTCTTGGAATTCATCAATGCACCAAAATAGATGGCAGCATCACCAGTTGGTGCTTCCATTGGAATGAAATGCAAGAACTTGTTGAAGCCGAAAACCAAAACGAAAATCCCAAGAAGTACTCTTAGAATCATAAAAACTTTTGAATTCATAATCTGATTAATTTTTAGGTTAGAAATTAAATTTAAGGATTTTTTTCTAGATTGTGGTTTTTATTGGTGTTAATTCATTTGGTTTTCAGTTGTTTGTGTTTTAGTCGTCGCTTGTGATTGACGTAAGTAATTTTATAATAGGATTACTGGTCATATGGGTTGTCTTTGAGTTTTATCGAACGGTTTAAATTAGTATTTGAATTGAAACAGTCAATTTAGATAACTTTATGCATTTGTCATTGGATGAAGGAGAAAGTGATTGCCAGAGTTCAAGATTTCAATTATTGAGTTCCTCTGTTTTTTTTATCCAAAATATACTATACTTCATCATATCGAATGAATCTTCATTTTTTTTTGCTTTTTTGCTTTTTCTACGAAATTCAATTGTAAGAAAACGCAACTGGTTGTAGTTGAGGGTATTTTTGCCGTCTTTGGTCGAAAAATTAAAGAAAAAAGAAAAAAGATAATTGATTGTGATTTGTATAAGGGATATTTATGCTCCCTCTATCTCATTGCTCTTACCTTCTCAATTGTTAGGTTTTAAGTTTAACATTAAAACATTTCAATTATGAAACAAAATGCTCCCACCAAAAGTCTTTTTGAAACAATTAATGCGAATCGATTCAGTTCGATTATAAGGGGTAAACCTAAAATAAGCTTTAATAGGGTCTTGTTGTTAGGTTGCCTTTTCTTCTTTGGGTTTTTTCTAGGTACCCAGAACCTTTCAGCTCAGGTGGATTGTACACATACGCCTGCTTCTTTGAATACAAATGATCCTTCATGTCCATACCCCAGTGGGGTTTCCGCATTGGCGAAATGGGATTTTGGAATAAACAATGGTGATAGTGAAATCCTATTTATCAAAGTTTGTGGGGATCCTTGTTGTGGAGAAATTCTCGTAAACACTAAATCAGGTAACAATTGTTACAGTGACATAAGAGTTACTGGACCAGCTGGTCCCGATGTTTCCTTTGCAGGAATTGGAACGATATCACCGGACAGTTGTGATTTTTCAGAGGCAATGCAATGCTCGGACACTAGTCAAAACCAAGCTGTTGTTCCTTGTGGCGGAGATATTGGGCATAGAATTACCTTTTTAGGTAAAAAGCCTGATGCTTCAGACCCTTCTTGTTCCTATTGGTACTATAAGGTGGAAGGCAATGTCAGTAATTGCTCCATCAATGCCATTAGTCATGTTACTTTTGGTATCATTGATAATGATGAATGTTGTGATTTAAGCATTAATGCTGCATCAGACAGTTTTTGTGATGGTGAACCTGGAAATATTGAAATAAATGCAATCAATGGAACTCTTGATTTTTCCTATACGTGGAATCGTGCAGAGGGAGGTTCTGGTTCTGGGGTTGGTACGACCAATCCTTTTAAAATAAACAATCTACAAGCAGGAACATATTCGGTGGTGGTCACTGATGCGGATGGCTGCATTGCAGAAGCAAGCGCGACCTTGACGGCGAACCCGAACCCCTACGTGGACATCTCTGGGGACACGACGATCTGCGCCTCGGACGGCAGTGCGACGCTCACGGCTAACGCCTCCGGCGGAACCGCACCATACGACTACGACTGGACGGTGCCGACAGGCGCGACGGATCCTGGGAACTCCTCCTCGGCGGAGGCTACGGTCTCCGGCACGTACTCAGTGGTCGTGACGGACGCCAACGGCTGTACTGCCGAGGCGAGCACGGACTTCACTG
>JAHDHI010000087.1 GCA_020631395.1 Bizionia sp. | reverse complement strand
CAGGCTTGTTATTGCTGGAATTACAGGATTATGATAAATAACGGATAATCAAAAAGGCAATAATGAAAAAAACAATTTCTCTACATTTCAAGACAATGTTTATACTTGCCATTATGGCACTTGTAGTTGTTAGCTGTCAAAAGGACGATGCCGAGGGGTCAACGTCTAAAGAGTCATCCGAGCAAAAGTCCAACTTTTCCGTAACAAGGATAAACGAATCAAAGGTAAACGAGAATAGAGACTTGCTGGATAGACTCTCGAACTTGACCGAAAAGGTCGAACAATCAAGAGCGTCCAACTCGAACAAGAGCATATACTCATCCGAAGACGACTTTTACATAAATACCAACTTTGCCACTTATTTGGAAAATACCCAAACGGGTTATCATTCCTATACCTTCCCCGTGTTCAGGACGGAGCAGGTAGATGGTGTTGAAAACGTGTTGCTGTCCTTGCAAGAAGACGGAAGCTACAAGGCCTTCTTGATCGTTTACGCTTTAAATGCCCAAGAGCGTTTGGATTTGGAAAATGAATTGAATGTGGACTTGACAGGTAAGACTACGGTATACAGTTTGGAAGACGACTCTTTCGTGGACGAAATTTTCGGCAAGGTGTTGGCCCCTGGAGATTGTGTTGGCATATTGATGTGCCCATATGGAGGGAATGATCACCCAGCCGGTCAAGCGTGCATCGATGCGGATCGAGGGGATTTGTATTTGGACGACTCCGTGTGCGATGATAATGCTCCCGGAGGCGATTCTTCCGGAGGAGGATCAAGTCCAGATGGTACAAGCCCAGGAGGAGACCCTGGAAGTGGTACAACGGGAACAGGTACGACAGGAGGAGGGCAAACCAACAACGGAGGTTCCGGAGGGTTTGGTCAATCCAATTCCACTATAATTACCATACCACAACCTTGGGAGGAAGTCGTGCAATGTTTAGGCTTGTTATCCATAGATAGTACTCCAAACGGCTTTACATCAGAAATGGCAGATTGGTTGCAGGTGCAACCTAAAAATGTAGCAGGGGCGATTAATGCCCTTTTGCAGAATGACGATTGTAGTGAAGAATCTCAAGGATTTGCTGTAAAAGCAATAGATGTTTTAATGAACGGTGGATCAGTGGATTTTGATGAGAAAGTTATTTTTCACACAACATTCACTAATTCTATCACAAAATGTATTCACGATAAAATGAAATCAAATACAAATAATATTTATTCCAAAATGTTGAATCATTTTTATTCTTCGACACAAAAAAGTATTACATTCAAGATAAATAATTCAATTGGAGTAGATTGGGGGTTTACGAATGGCAATTCTCAAATATTGAATGATTATGATATCATTATTCATCAAGATACTATTGAGACTAATGGTTCAAATTTAATGAGGTACGTTACTCTTTGCCATGAGTTAATCCATGCATTTATGTTTGATGCATTGGAAGATGTTGGTGTACTTTCTTTTGATTCAGTTGGTGCTCCAGTTTTAAATGTAAACTGCCCAACAAATAACATCAATTTAAATACACAAACTATAAAAGATAGATTTGTATCTTTAATTTGTGCTATGGATTCTGCTGGAACATTAACTCAAGATTGGAGTCATGAATTATTTAACTCAAGTGTATTTGATATTCAGGATTACAGGCAAAAACTAGAAGAGCTAATTTTAAATGATTACGATTGGAATAGCGAAAGTTCTCAATTTGTTAACACTGCGTCTTCGACATTTGGAACAAATTGGAAACAAGAAATAGCCAAAGCAATTTCATGGATTGGTTTAGAAGGTACAGATGGTTATGGTGCTTATTTAAGTAGTTATTCTAATCAAATATCAAAATTATTGTATGTAAGCAATATTAAAAACAAAATTTCGAACACCAATAATAGTTGTCCATGAAAAAGATAGTCGTATTTCTAATTTGCATATATAGTTCTTTAAGCTATTCTCAAATAAGGGATTTGTATATTTTGATTGATAATGAAGCAGTTTTTGACACAATAAGGGCAAAAAATGACTCTATCAATTTAAAAATATATAGATTGAATTTTAATTCTAATAGTTTAGAGTATGAGTTCTATATTAATGAGGACCAGAAGTTAAGTAAAAGAATATTTTCAAAAAGTAGAAAGTCAAAAATTATTGAATTAGTTTATAAAAGTGTTAGAGGCAATAACCCGCAAATTATGATTAATGAAGATCAGGTTGTAAATTTATTAACCTACAAGGAGATGTTGTATGCTAAAAACTTTGACAATTTAATAAGTGTTATTAAATCATTTGATAGAATTTTTATCTCAAATATGGATAATAAATCAAATGATTTAATGATAGTAGAAAAAGTAACCTTAGTTCCTCCAAAGCCTAATTTGTGAATTTAACCAAATACTTTCAGATGAGGGGGAATCTACCTTTATGATGGGCATCTCAAATATAAAAGGATCTAACAACAGCAGTTAAGAGTCAATCTAAAACTTATTTCTTTACGACTGTTTTTTATATGTTGAATTTGATGCCTACGCCCGTTTGTAAATCGGGGTTGTTGTTTACGGTGAAATCTTGTTGTAGATAAAATGACGTTTGTATCTTTCGGGTAAACGTGTATGTTAAAGTCCAATAGTTGTTATTTTTATATAAATGCCTTGAACCATGTTGCCAAGAATTGTAAGCGTCTTCATTGCGAACATGGATGGCATATGCCCCTTCTTCTTTTTTATTGAGACTGGTTTGCATATAAAAGCTTAAGCTAAAGGAATGCATCGTGAAGCCTTCCGATATGAGATTATATTCCATATTTGTCTCCAGACTACCAATGAAATCATTGGTGCCAAAATCTATGATTGTACTCTTCAAGTTCAAGATGCGTTTCCTGAAACCATTTATGCCGAAACCCAAAAAGGCGAAGTTACGAGTATTGAAATCCATTTTCTTGATGGCTGCGAATGAAAGTCCCAGATCCAAAGAGCTATTGTATTTGGATAGATTGGTGCCGAGGTGTGCTCCGAAGTTCAAATATATCTTTTTGTTATTCAGAAATTCAGGGTAGTAATAATAATGTGTTTCGACACCTCCAAATGCGATGTCTCCTCCATTCATATCCAAAAGATTCCCATTTCTATCCTCATACTTGATACGCGCCTTGTCGTAATCAAAAATGCTTCGGTCAAAAGGATCTTTGCCCCCAGCTATGTTATCGTGAAAAAATTCGATGAAATTATCGTTGGTAACTGCTGCAATGGGAAATCTGCCTTTGGTCAGAACAAAAGTTCTGAATCCGAATACCAGCTCTTGTTTTTCATTCAGAGGCAAAGAGAACTCACCACGTAAGCCTTTTATTACTCCATCAGTTTCAATTTCATAAGAATGGGCATCCAATTCTTCCTCATCATAGTAGAATTGTCTCGAAAACCAAGGAGTTCCTCGAAGTCGGGATTTTATGGACTCGTCTTTTGGGATATAGGTTTTAGTATTGGGACCCCAAATGTTTCCACTTTCCAAACTGAAACTAAGCTCATAACTACTGGAGGCTCTTTGTTTGAAATTATGATTTAAGCGAGAAATGAAGATGCCAAAAGGATTGGTCGAAAGAATGCTAGGTTTGGATATTCCATTTTTTATGGGGACAGTGCCATTGTTTTTGTTTTTTTGAGCCATGAGAAGCTGGCCAACGGCAAGTACCAGTAAAAAGGGTAGATTTTTTAGCGACATTAAAGAAATAAGATGGTTAGTGGTTATAAATAAAAGTACAAAAATCATTTAGAAACAATCGATTCTATGAAAAAGGAATTTGTAAGATATCACTTGACATTTGTATATTTATCGATATTGCAACGGAAAGCAATAAACCATTTATGACCAACAGATCCATATACAAGTGAAATGATTATATGAATGTTACGGATAATAGATGAAAAACAACAAGCAAGAACAGATGAAAACAATAGATATTCAAAATTTTAAAATTACCTCTAAAATCGATATTTCAAAACAACCTACAAGGTATGACTTGGAAGCTAAAGAGGAAGACGTGGAAAAGGCATTGAAACGAGTAAGAAAAAAACTAGGCAAGCTACAAGATACGATGTATGCACATGGTAAATACTCTGTTTTGGTATGTTTGCAAGGAATGGATACTTCGGGGAAGGATAGTTTGATAAGAGAAGTATTCAAAGATTTCAATGCAAGAGGAGTAGAAGTGCAAAGCTTTAAAGTTCCTACGGAATTGGAACTGAAACACGATTATTTATGGAGACATTACCTAAAGTTGCCCGCAAGGGGAAAGTTTGGAGTGCATAACCGCACACATTATGAAAATGTATTGGTAACGCGTGTGCACCCATATTATATTTTAGGAGAGAACATTCCAACGGTAAAATCCGTTGATGATGTAAACGATGCCTTTTGGGATTTGCGCTTCGAGCAAATAAACAATTTCGAAAGGCACATAGCAAAAAATGGTACGATTGTTTTCAAATTCTTTTTGAATTTGTCAAAGCAAGAACAAAAAAATAGATTGTTGAGGCGTTTGGAGAAGAAAGAGAAAAACTGGAAATTCTCAGCAGGAGACCTCAAAGAGCGAAAATTGTGGGACAAGTATCAGGAATGCTATGAAGATGCCATAAATAGGACATCGAAACCGCATGCACCTTGGTTTAACATCCCAGCAGACGACAAACCAACCGCTCGATACATAGTAGCCAATATACTATATGAGACCTTAAAAGAATACACGGATATGAAGGAGCCAGAGTTAGACGCTAAAACGAAAGTCAATTTGGAATTGTACAAACAGGAATTGAATGACGAACAATAGGTGTCATATGCACTGAAAATAGTATCTTTAAAAATAAAACAATAAGAACTCCAATGAAAAAACTGATGGCACTCTCGACATTGTTATTTGCAATGACAATGTATTCGCAAACAGATGAAGAAAACATAAAGAAAATCTATTCAACATCGTTGACCAACGGGAAAAGCTATGAATGGTTGGATTATTTGTCCAATAACATAGGAGGAAGGCTGTCAGGGTCGTTAAATGCGGAAAGAGCTGTAGCTTGGGGGAAAGAGGAACTAGAGAAGTTGGGATTGGACAGAGTGTGGTTGCAACCGGTAATGGTTCCCAAATGGATACGTGGCGCAAAAGAATACGCATACTACGAAACGGATTCTGGTAAGACCACTACAGTTAACATTTGTGCCCTTGGAGGATCAATAGCGACGAATCCGTTGGGAGTGAAAGCCAATATTGTCGAGGTTCGAGATTTCGAAGAACTCAAAACTTTGGGGAAATCCAAGATTGAAGGAAAGATAGTATTTTACAACAGGCCAATGCAAGCCGATTTGATATCTACCTTCAATGCCTATGGCGGGTGTGTGAATCAGCGTTATTCTGGAGCGATGGAAGCTGCAAAGTATGGAGCAGCAGGCGTTATCGTCAGGTCTATGAATTTGAGATTGGATGATTATCCTCATACGGGAAGCATGAGTTATGGCGATTTGCCAAATAGCCAACGCATACCGTCGGCAGCAATAAGCACAAATGATGCAGAAGAGTTGTCAAGCATGATAAAGTTAGACAAGAACCTTAAATTTTACTTCAAGCAAAACTGCAAGCAATTAGAGGAGGTATTGTCATACAATGTAGTAGGAGAAATTACGGGAAGCGAATTTCCAAAGGAATATATGATTGTTGGAGGACATTTGGATTCCTGGGATTTGGGAGATGGATCCCATGATGACGGAGCGGGAGTAGTACAATCCATGGATGTGTTGAGACTGTTGAAAGAAACTGGGATAAAGCCGAAAAGAAGTATTCGTGTAGTTTTGTTCATGAATGAAGAAAATGGACTGAGAGGCGGTAACAAATATGCCGAAGAAGCAAAAAAGAACAACGAAAAACACGTGTTTGCCTTGGAAAGCGATGCAGGAGGGTTCACTCCAAGAGGTTTTAGTTTCGATTGCAGCGACGCTAATTTCAATCAAATATTGAGTTGGAAACCTTTATTCAAGCCCTATTTAATTCACTATTTCGAAAAAGGAGGCAGTGGGGCAGATGTAGGGCCTCTAAAAAGCGATAGCAATGTATTGGCTGGATTACGACCAGATTCACAACGTTATTTTGATCACCATCATGCAAGCAATGACACTTTTGATGCCGTGAACAAAAGAGAATTGGAGTTGGGAGCAGCAACCATGACTGCATTGGTGTATTTGTTCGATAAGTATGGAACCAATCCCATACCTAACAACAAGGAAATTAAGGATTAGTAAAAAAAATACAAGCAAGAGAGTATGGAGTTTAGTCTGGAAAAAACCATAGAAATCTTGGTGCGTACACCAAAAGTGTTACAATCCATGATGGAAAATGTCTCTGCGGATTGGACTACCAAAAATGAAGGAGATGATACATGGAGTCCATACGATGTAATTGGTCATTTAATCCACGGAGAGAAAACAGATTGGATGCCAAGGATTGATGTTATTTTGTCCAATGACCAAGAGAAGAGCTTCAATCCCTTCGATAGATTTGCGCAATTTGAAAACAGCAAGGGGAAAACATTGTCTCAACTTATGGAAGAATTCAAAACATTGCGAGCAATCAATGTCAAGAAATTAATAGCCAAACAAATTAAGAAAGACCAGCTAAGTTTGAAGGGGCACCATCCAGCATTGGGAGAAGTTACATTGGCACAGCTAATTGCCACTTGGGTAGTACATGACCTAAATCACATAGCACAAATTTCAAGAATTATGGCAAAACAATACAAGGACGAGGTTGGACCATGGGTTGAGTATTTGAGAATATTGAAGTAAAGAGAATGATGGTGATTTTTCTGTTTTCATCTTCGACATGTTAGATAAATCTTGAGTACTTCATAACCCTATCCATAATTCTTCATGTATGTTTCCTTGTCCTTCTAATTTCTTGATGGATGCATTAATTAAATTTTATGTGATGAATCTTCCCTAAATCGATTTTACAAAATTTGGTTGGAATGACTTTTTCAAGAAATTAAAACCATCTTTCTACTTGGTGAAATCATTTCTTGAAAATAGAGAAAACATCAGTTTTTATACCAGTTTTTAGGTTTGAAAATCAATGATGTAATATATATATAGCCTATGTGTTTACTAGGTTCACAGGAAATTAAAAAGTTAAAAATGTGTTAATTATTTAAAAAAAAAGCTATTTTTAGAGCATGTCAAATTAATTAATTCAAAATTATGAAAGTAAACACACGTTACATTTTTTTCATAACCTTATTTTTTTTAGCATGTTCCTTGTATGCTCAAAATGGTTATTGGAAACAGGAAACTTTTAAGGAAGGAACTTATGGGGTATCCATGAGGGATTTAGATAATGATAATTATCAGATATTTCAATTGGATGTTTCAAGTTTTAAGCAACAATTGATTGGAGCCCCTTTGAGAGGGAATTTTAGTGGAAAATCTAACACCATTGTCAGTTTTCCAAACGAAAAGGGGCAATTTGAGAACTTCCGAGTTGTGGAAGCTCCAGTTCTTTCCGAAGAACTGTCACAATTGCATCCAGAAATCAAGACATATCTGGGATTTGGAGTAGATAATCCTGGGGCTAGAGTTAGGTTTAGTGTGACACCTCTCGGAGTAAAAACGATGGTTTCCTATGTAGATGGAGCAACCGTTTTTTCCAATCCAATTTCTCCAGAAGCAAGAAATACCAATTTCTTTTACACGAGAAAAGTAAATCTTGGATCTGATAAAGCCTTTAAGTGTTCAACAGATGACAAATTTATGTCTGCGAAGAGTGGTAGAGGTGCTGGTGCAAATACATCAAGAGATGCAGATGACCAGACATTGAGAACATTTAGAATAGCTATTTCCACTACGGGAGAGTACACTAATTCAGTTGAAGGAGGTGGGACGCAAGCTTCTGCATTGGCGGCTGTTACAGCAACACTAAATAGAAACAATGAAGTGTTCGAAGTCGATATGGCCGTAACATTTACCTTGGTTTCAGGTACGGAAATTATTTATACAGATGCAGCTTCAGATCCATATGGAGGAGGTTTGAATGGAGAATTGCAAGCAACTCTTACCTCCGAGATAGGAGAAGCCAATTACGATATAGGTCACTTGTTCAACTTTGGAGCCAGTAATGGTAATGCAGGATGTATTGGTTGTGTTTGTGTCGATGGGCAAAAAGGGTCAGGTTTTTCCACACATAACTTTCAAGATAATGATGGAGGACCATACATGTCCGATTTTTTCGATATAGATTATGTTCCACATGAAATAGGTCATCAAATGGGAGCCAACCATACTTTTTCATTCAGTTCTGAGGGTACAGGTGTCAATTATGAGCCGGGAAGTGGTACTACCATTATGGGGTATGCAGGTATTACGGGAGGCAATGATGTTCAAGATCATAGTGATCCATACTTTCATTATGCAAGTATCGATCAAATCCTAAATAATTTGGAAACCAGAACTTGTTGGGTGGGAACAGCGATTACCAATAATCCACCAGTAGCGGATGCTGGTTCGGATTTCACCATTCCTTTTGGAACTGCATTTATTCTTAAAGGAGCAGCTACAGATGCAGATGGTGGAGATGCATTGACATATTCTTGGGAACAGATTGACGATGGAGTTACAACCAATGGAACTTTTTCTCCGACCAAGACTACAGGTTCAGTTTGGAGATCTAGGCCTCCAAATGCTTCTCCAGATCGCTATATGCCAATATTGTCCCGTGTAATTGCTGGACAATTAACAGAATCCAATCCAGTTGAGACTGTGGCCAATACATCTTGGGAAACGGTGTCGACGGTAGGGAGAAATTTAAATTTTGCCTTAACAGTAAGAGATCGTTCTGAAACGGGAGGAGTTGGTCAAATGCCACAAAGTAGCTTTGATACCATGTTGGTGAAAGTTGATGCGGTGGCTGGTCCTTTTATAGTGACTTCGCAGACAACAAATGAAACATGGGATGCAGGAAGCAATCAAAACATAACTTGGGATGTTGCAGGTACAGATACAGGTGCAGTGAATACTGCAAATGTAGATGTATTCCTATCCATAGATGGTGGATTGACTTTTCCTTTTACAGTGGCGACGGGTATCCCCAATACGGGATCGGCGAGTATAACGGTTCCACTTACAGGAGGAGATACGAGTACTGCACGTATAATGGTGATGGGTAGCGGAAACATATTCTATGCTGTCAATTCATCCAATTTTTCTATTCAAGAATCAGAATTCGTAATAAGTTTGACAGAATCTACCATAGATGTTTGTAGTCCAACGGATGCTGTGTATGATTTCACATACAACACTTTCTTGGGATTCACTGGAACCACCAATTTTACGGTTGAAAATCTTCCAGCTGGTGCAACAGGAACATTTAATCCAACCTCAGCTACGACTGATGGTACTACAGGGACGTTGACTGTTTCTGGAATTGGCGGCGTTGCAGTAGGAAGCTATACGTTTACCATAAGAGGGACTTCTGGATCAATAGAAAAAACAACCGATGCGACTCTGAATGTATACGATACCAATTTTGGTACGATAAACCTTACTGCACCAGCTAATGGAGCTACCGATGTTATGGGGGATGAAGCCATGTTCACTTGGGATGCAGATGTAAATGCCGTTTCCTATGACATAGACATTGCATCGGATGCCGCATTTGCAACGATTGTAGATGCAGCCAACGTGACGACAAATTCATACCTGAATACTTCACTCATGCCAGACACGCAATATTGGTGGCGAGTAAGAGCCATAAACGATTGTGGTAATGGAGCATACAGCTCTGCCAGTTTTGAGACGGCGAACATTGCTTGTAACGTGTCCGATTCGACAGATACACCTGTAGCTATTCCCGACAATGATTCGGATGGGGCCAATTCTGTTATTAATGTAACCAATGCAGCCATCATAAACGATGTGAACGTTACCGTAAACATTACTCACACTTGGGTTGCCGATTTGACCTTGGTTTTAACCAGTCCTGCTGGAACTACTGTTGTACTGTCCGCACAAAATGGAGGGAATGGGGACAATTATACCAATACTGTTTTTGATGACGATGCAACCAACGAAATTGCTTCTGGTGCAGCCCCATTTACAGGGTCTTTTCAGCCTACTGGAAGTTTGGATTCCTTGAACGGAGAAACTGCAGGAGGTGTTTGGACGCTTAATGTTAGTGACGCTGCAGCTTTCGATACAGGAATGATTCAAAGTTGGAGCATGGAAATATGCGGTGTGCCGCTTCCGGATGCAGATTCGGATGGTATTGCTGATGATGTGGACAACTGTCCTACGGATCCCAATACGGATCAGGCAGACAACGAGGGAGATGGAATAGGAGATGTTTGTGACGATGACGATGACAATGATGGTATTCCAGATGATACAGATAATTGCCCTGATATTGCAAATGCAGATCAAGCCGATACAGATGGAGATGGCATAGGAGATGTTTGTGATGTCGAATGTGGGACTTTCCATACGTATGGACTTCCTGTAGTTCTTCCTGAGGATGGAACACCAACAACGGTGGTAGAAATTGAAGTCAATGACGATTTAGATATAAGAGACGTAAATGTAACCTTGGACATAGAGCATTCATGGCTTTCGGATCTTACAATTACATTGGAAAGTCCAACAGGGGTAATCGTTACTTTGCTTCAAGGAGCCTGTGGAGGTGGTGACAACTTGGTAGCAACCTTTGACGATGATGGAGCAGCTCAAGCCTGTGGAGGAGACCCCGTATTGAGTGGTTTAATAAAACCAGAAGGTACACTTGCAGATTTCAATGGAGCCATAGATGGCACAGCACCACAATCCTCACAAGGAACATGGACCCTTACGATAGCCGATGCCTTTGATCAAGATGGAGGGAACGTAAATGCTGTAAGCTTGGAAATCTGTGGTACAGGTGAGGTTACTCCAGATACAGATGGAGATGGTCACAATGATGTCTTTGATAACTGTGTTACGGATCCGAACGAGGATCAAGCAGATACAGATGGAGATGGCATAGGAGATATTTGTGACGATGATATTGATGGTGATGGCATCTTGAATGTAGATGATAATTGTGTATACACGCACAATCCTTTACAAGTAGATACAGATGGAGATGGTATCGGTGACTTATGTGATAGTATTTGTTATACCACCGATTATACAGGGCCTAGCATTGATTTTGGTGCAGATCCTTCGCTAATAATGCCAACAATCGATGTAACCGACAACGTATCCATAGAAGATGTTAATGTTACTGTAGATATAACTCACTCATGGATTTCGGATGTAGCTTTGAGATTGACGAGTCCAAGTGGGACACAGGTTATCCTTGTTTTACAGGCGTGTGGAGACCAAGATGATCTCTCGGCAACTTTCGACGATGAAGGAACTGCTCTCGCATGTGGAGGTACTCCTGCCATTTCAGGAACAATTATTCCGTTTGAGCCTTTAAGTGCGTTCAACGGAGAGTATTCTGTAGGAACTTGGACCCTTGAAGTCTTTGATCTCTTCCCACCTGAGGATGACGGAGTCCTAAATGGTTTCTCTATAGAAATTTGTGGGCCGAATGGAGACGTGGACGGAGATGGTATTTTCAATGATGTCGATAATTGTGCAGAAACGGCGAATCCAGACCAAGGAGATCAAGACGGTGACGGTATAGGAGATGCTTGTGATGATTCAGATGGTGATGGTGTTTTTGATTCTGAGGATAATTGTGGGTTACCTAACCCAGATCAAAGTGATTTCAACCAAAATGGAGTAGGAGATGCATGTGAGGCACTGGTCGTGAACGACCTGTTGACTCCCAATGGAGATGGAATAAATGACACATGGATAATCATAAACATTGAAAGCTACAAGAATTCGCTTGTACGTGTTTACAACAGATGGGGGAATGAAGTGTTTACCGCTCAGAACTACAATAATACTTGGGCTGGTGACCATGATGGAGATGAATTGCCTTCTGGACCGTATTACTATCAATTGGACGTATATGGAGATGGAGTTAGAGTCATTGATGGATGGTTGCATTTAACACGTTAAGAGAGTAGTTATTAAATTTAATAAAAGATAAAAATGAAACATTTTATAAATACATTAAAAATAGTTGTTTTTTTACTTGCTGGGAGCCTTTATGCCCAGCAAGAACCCAACTATGCATTGTATCAGTATACAATGAACGTTATTAATCCAGCCTATGCAGGAGCAGATGGTCAAACAAGTATAGCTGCCAACCTTAGAAGTCAATGGGAAGGAGTAAGGGATGCTCCCGAAACTCAAAGTCTATTTTTTACGGCTCCATTGAAAAATCGTGTCGGAATAGGTTTGTCTGTTGTTAATGATGCCACATTCATAGAAAGGAAAACTGGTTATTTTGTTGATTTCTCATACAAAGTGCCAATTTCTGCTCAAACAAATGTTTTCTTGGGGTTAAAGGCAGGTGGAGATACATATTCATTAGATACTAACAATTTAGCCAATTTAGGCTTTCCACAAGATCCTGCCGTTCAGAACATAGACGATGGTTTCAAACCGAATGTGGGGATAGGGGCATATCTTCATAATGAAAAGTACTTTCTTTCGTTGTCAGCACCAAGTCTCCTATCTGCGGATAGGGTAGACGTATCCAATGGGTCAGTCACCAATAAAAATACTCACGTATATTTGTCTGGAGGCTATAGCTTTGCTCTAGGAGGGGAAACTCAGTTCAAACCCTCTACAATGGCGAGATACGTAAGCGGTGCTCCCATATCCGTTGATATAACGGCCGCTTTCAGGTTTTTGGATAAACTCGAATTGGGAGTACTCTATAGAACAGATAATGCATTGGGAGGTATTGCCAAATTCGAATTGCATGATTGGTTGGACATCGGTTACGGATATGAAAGTTCGTTGACAAGTGAAATATCCAATGTAAGTCGAGGTACTCATGAAATATTCATTCGCTTTAATATAGCTAATGAAAAATAGCCTTCGATGAACATTTGACAAGAGCCATTTAGAAGAGGCTTATATTTATAAAAATCGCCTAAAAATTAATTTTTAGGCGATTTTTTATTATGAATATTCAGACCTGGATTTATACTTTTAATGAAGAATTGCAAATTGGTATAACTTCCGATTTCATTTAAGTGAGCTATCAAAAATCCCCAATCTCCAACCTAACCCGTTTACCCCTCCCAGAAGTACTTCGAAGCATTAAATTAATGTTTGTTACCTCTAAAATTAGGGTCGTGACCCCTCGGTGAAGTCATTTTGTGCATTGTTTTAATGCTTGTTTGCCTTCCTTCAAGGCTTTTTTGGGTTAAAACGCCCCTTGTTGGGCATTGGATATAGGCTTATAAATACTTCATTGATGCTTACAATGTGTCAAGTAAGCCTTACAATGCTACCAGACAGGGGGGACATCTATCGTTTCAATGCTTGGAAAGGTGTCTTCAATGCTTGCAAGCATTGAAACCAGACCTCCAACTGCTTCTTCGAAGGGAATATGTTGTTAGCTAAACCCCTTTATGCATTAATTGGAAGCTGCATAGATGTTATTCATTATTATTGAATTAAATTATAAGATAATAAACTCTAAATTCTATCCGTCGGTTGGCTCAAAGTGACTCGGAAGCCAAGACAGTGTAAACGTTTCTTTTACAGAACGACAATATTAGCGAGGATGATGTCATAAAGAATATCTATGATCACCAAGTGCTGAAAATACAAATTCACATCTTTAATGATTAGCTCTTCTTACCAATGATGAAAGATGAAGTAGGGTAAACAGCTTTTGACTTGTTTATATATCGAGTCCTCTACCTAAACGCTTAATTTATTGGCAACTTTTAAATTATTTAACACCATAAAGCGTTTTTACATTCTCCCATTACTATTTTTAATTGCATCCTATTCCAACAACTTGTCATCACAAACAACAGATGTGACAACAGGGATAATTCATGTTAATTCACTGCTCCTTAATAGAAATAATTTATATTTTTCAGGGTATTTCGAGGTTTCGAAGATAGACATAACTGACACAAATCCCACTGTCACGGATGTCATTATAAAATTGCAAGGCCCTTCAACCATAGCTTTTAAAGGGAACGACCTTTATTTTGGTGAGTTTAGAGCAGATAAGATTTCGAAGATAAACATAACCGACACAATCCCTACTCCCACAGATGTCATTACAGGATTAGATAAACCTTCAAATTTAGTCTTTAACGGCAACGACCTTTATGTTACTAGTTATCTTGAAAATGATGGTAAGATTGTAAAAATAGATGTAGCTGCCACAAATCCGGTTGCTCTACGGGTGTCTTGACTGGTCTCAGTAGTCCAGATGCACTTCTTCTTGTTGGGAACGACTTGTATTTCTCTGATTATGACGAAGGTACGGTTTTCAAAATAGACATAACTGACACAAACCCTACTCCCACGGAAATTGTTGCAGGGTTAAGTAATCCTTCAGGTTTAGCTTTTGATCAAAATGAGAATGATTTGTACATTGCTGAAAATGGGGCAGATAAGATTTCGAAGATAGACATAACGACTACGTTGTCGACAAATGACATTTCCAAGATAAATCCATTTAGAATCTCCCCCAATCCAGCTTCCGAAGTCATTGAAGTCTCTGGATTGACTCAAAAAGAAAATTACGCCATCCATAACATAATAGGCGCTCAGATTGCAAGAGGCAATGCCTCGAATAACGAAAAAATCTATATTGGAAACCTAAACAATGGAATATATTTCTTGAAATTTGACAATGGAAATACAATTAAGCTTATAAAAGAGTAAACAAGAAACGTATCACCACCGTGGGGCGCACAAGGTAAGGTTTAATGAAGTTACAAAGTGGGTCGGATCTTCCAAAATCTGACTGACATATAACAATCAAATTGCATGCTTGACTTTACGCATTTCACCTATTCAATGGATATAATTCACAAAAGAACATTTATCTTCCATATATGGTCAATTAATTGGAAGCGACAATCAAAGTGATCGACTTTGAGATGTTTGGAGATTGTTGGAGAACAAATCACTTAAAAAGTAACAATGCAGGAGCCAAACCTTATGATATCATAGTAATGTTGCTCAATGGATCACCCCCCAACAAAACTCCATTATGGCTAAGATGACAATCAAGTAAATTACTTTAGAGTATGTGTTTTGAGGCATTTTTAGGTTTATCAACAGAGGACAGATGCCCACATGAAAAAAACAGTTTGTAACTTTATAGAACGTGTCACAAAAGCTGGGAAAAGAATTTCCGAACAAACAGTTCACCTTCTTTTTGGAAGCACAAGGCTATTCGACAAAGGTAATTCGTAGATGCACTTTTCACGGTAGTCTCATACCAATACAACGACACTAGAGATGAGACAAGAAAATAAAATAGAAAGGTGATGAATTGTGAAATGATAGCTTTTTTGCATAAGAGTGGAACATATTATAACTGAATTGCATTGTCAAATTTTCTTAAAGAGACGAAATAACAAATGATCAAACCGTGGAAACACATAACATTGTTATTCAAAAATGACGACAATATATTATTTATCAATAAAAAACTTTGTTTATTCTGTTTGCTCGATACGTCACTCGTCACAGACGAGTGCTAGCCCTTGGTTTAGTAATGGGATTTCTTGCTCTTATCGCCACCAAGCAAAGCTTAGCGATAGCGACAAACTATGCCGAGCGGGGAATGAAAACCTTGTTAGAGAGGCTTATATGGAGCTCGTTTTTCCTTAAATTATAGGTTTGTGCAACAGCTACTGTTGTTGTGTGTAGTGTTTTATTCAAAATCGTTATTGGTTAGTGTTACTTCAAAAACTCTATCCTCAAGAGAATTACTTGCTGGAACTGTAAATGTCGCAGCTTGTCTAGTTCCGTCGTCCAAGGTTCTACCTATAAACAAAGTTTCATCAGAACTAGGAAATAAAAATACAACTCTTTCAACAATGCCATTGGATTCAACGATATCTTCAGTATTATTATGGTTTTGGGATGAGAAAATACTTATTGGAAAAGGTGCAAAATCAACATTATCAATATTAACGATTAATGTGCATCTTGTCAGATTACTATAATTGAAGTCTATTTGTTCCTCGTCGCCAATATTTTCTAGATCTCTAGCTCCTTCATATCCAGTCCAAATTGAAGGATTATGTCTAGGATATATTTTGTATTTAGTGCCCATTCCTCCTGTTTCAAATATAAAGTCAAAATTTCCGTTTACATCAGAGATTGTTGAATCTAACTCTTGAACAAAAACATCATATACACCACCATCAAATCTAAAATCTCTTTGATATTCAGCTACAACTAATTTTTGATTGGAAACAGGTAAATTATTAAAGTTGTCATAGATGTTTCCGTAAACTCTAGTTTCTATTCCAGCTGGTAAATAGTCTTCTTCAGTATCTTCACATTTCATATTTGTAAATAGAAGACAAATAAGAGAATAGGCAAATATTTTTTTCATCATCAAATTCCTTTTTTAATAGACGTGAAATGTTGGTTTTGGTTGCGTCATATTACACCCAATGTTTAATATATGTGTCGTAGTAGGGCAAAATGTTCCCTTGCTTTTGGGTTTTTCTGAGCATTGGTTGCTAATTTTTTCATATTGCAAGCATTGCGCCTTACCAAAAAGAAAAGAACCAATCGATTCATCACTTAGCTGCTATGATCAGATATATGGTGTGTCTGTTGCACAACTGTGTTGATAAAGATAGCATAGTTTCGTGTAAGCGGAACCTATAAAAGGTAACTTTAGTCATGCAAGGCAAAAAGAAATATCAAGAAAAACTCTTCACCACATTTCGATTGAGTGATCGAGTGAGCCCAACAAGCTATGGCAGTAGAATGAAAACCTAGTCAGAGAGGCATATATGGAGCTCGTTTTTCCTTAAATTATAGGTTTGTGCAACAGCTACCGGTGTTAGCCATAGTTATTTTTGATTTGCGTTTATAAATTCAGACATAATTAAATCGTTATTTATTCGAGCATTTTTGATAGACTCCATTCCATTAAAATCAAGATAGTAACCTCCATAGACTAGGTGGTTTTTGATATTAATTAAATTATAGACATAAACTACTATGTAATTATGGTTGTCTGAATAAGGTTTTATTAATTTAATTGCAGAATATATTTTTGAGTTTTTGCTATATTCTTGAAGTAAATATGGTTTGTCAGCAGTAATAAATGTTGAGTCAGAATATGTTTTATTAATGGCATCTTCAACTTCAATTTCTTCTACTGATGCTTTATTGATTTGAATGTCAAAAATCTTTTTTAAATCAGCATCCTTGATTTTTCGTTTTTGCTCTTCGTCTCTTATAAAAAACAAAGAATAATCAGTGAAATCAATGGAATCTATACTGTCTTTTTTCCTTGCGGTTTCATTATTTAAATAGACACCAATAATTGTTGTTCCATCGTTTGAGTTTTCGTCAAATCGATTTTTAACCAGCTCGTCAGAATAAAATTCATTCCAGTTACTTAATACAGGTAATTCGATTTGAATTCTTTCCGTTTCATTTAATTCCGTTGTAATATTCGAATTTGTGCTAGTGTCTTTGCAACTTATTACTCCTAGAAATAAAATTATGATTGCTTTTCTCAATGGTCTGGTTTAATTCTGACTAACGTCTAATTTTGTTAATTTTCATTCAAATCTCTTTATTTATAATACTTCCCATATTTTTCAACTCTAAAATTTTCGAAAAAATGTCTAAAATTTGACGTTATCTTAAGAAATTAATAGAGTTTCTTTATGTAGGGAATTACAGGCAACGTTTTGGCTAAGCTGCGTTTTAATGCAGTTTAGGTGGTGGTGTGGCACGTTGTGTGTCCTGCGTTGCTTCGGGATACAATTTAGTAATAAATAGAGGAGCAACAAAACTGTAATTGAGATGAGAG